>JABUSV010000070.1 GCA_021442555.1 Pseudobutyrivibrio sp.
GTGTACCAGGTGGGGAGTGTCCAATAATTACTATGTAGTTGAGGTGGGTTAGGCCTTGTTGCTTGAGGCGCAGATGTCGGCCAGCACGCATCTGTCACAGTGTGGGGTGGTGCGGGCGGTGCATACCTCTCGGCCGTGGTCCACCATGTAGTGACAAAACTGGTTGCCAAGTTCTGGTGGGATAATCTGCCAAAGGGCTTTTTCGACTTTGACGGGGTCTGTGATACCGTCTACTAAGCCTATACGGTTGGTAAGGCGGATACAGTGGGTGTCCGTGACTATGGCCGGTCTTCCATAGACGTCGCCTATAACAAGATTGGCACTTTTACGTCCTACCCCTGGAAGCTTTAGAAGGTCTTCCATGGTAGAAGGTACTTCGTCGTGATATACGTCATGGAGCATTTTCATGCACAGGCTTATGTCCTTGGCTTTGCTTTTGCCAAGTCCACATGGACGTACTATGGCTTCGATATCTTCTACAGGTGCTGCTGCAAGAGCTGCAACTGTAGGATATTTTTCGAATAGCTGAGGTACGATGCGGTTGACACGCTCGTCGGTGCACTGGGCTGCAAGGCGCACTGATACCAGCAGTTTCCAGGCCTCATCATAATCGAGAGTACAAGTTGAGGCAGGATATTCCTGCCTCAGTCTGTTGTATATTTCTATTGAAAGTTCTGTTTTATTCATTATGCTAAGATTGGCTTTAATGCCTCAGCAAGCTTGTCCTTCTGAACCTTGGCTTCAGCAAGGTCCTTGCCAAGTGTTGTAAAGTATGTCTTAATCTTTGGTTCTGTACCAGAAGGTCTGACTACTACTGTTGCTCCGCCTTCCAACGCATAGATGAGTACGTTGGCTGATGGAAGACCTGTCTCCTCTGGCTTCCTGTAGTCCGTAACCTTAGTTACTGCGTAGCCTCCGATTTCCTTAGGTGGATTCTCACGAAGAGACTGCATGATGCCTGCCATCTTGTCCATACCTGTAAGACCTGGGAATTCAAAGCTGTCCACAAGGTTGAGATATCTGCCATACTGTACATAAATCTCTTCAAGTCTCTGCTTTACTGAGCTTCCGATGCTGCGGTAATATGCAGCCATCTCGCAGATAAGCATTGAACCAATAACAGCGTCCTTGTCTCTGACATATGGACCTGCAAGATATCCATAAGACTCTTCAAATCCAAAGATAAATCTGTCTACTTCTCCAGCAGCCTCCAGACCTGCAATCTGGTCTCCAATCCACTTAAAGCCTGTGAGTACTGATCTAAGCTCTACGCCATAGTGAGCAGCCACTGCATCTGCAAGTGGTGTAGATACAATAGACTTAACTGCAACAGGGTTCTTAGGCATTGTGCCCTTTTCGATACGGCCTGCGCAAATATAATCTAATAAAAGAACACCTACCTCGTTACCGGATACCAACTCATAGCTTCCGTCTGGGCACTTCATGGCGATACCAACTCTGTCTGCATCTGGATCAGTTGCAAGCATAAGGTCTGCGTCTGTGTCTTTTGCAAGATTAAGTCCCAATTCAAGAGCAGCAAAAATCTCAGGATTTGGATAGCTGCAGGTAGTGAAATATCCGTTAGGATACTCCTGCTCAGGTACTATCGTAACATCTGTGATTCCAATATCCTTGAGAACTGTAGTAACAGGCACAAGACCTGAACCATTAAGTGGGCTGTATACCAGCTTAAGACCTGCTGTCTTGCATAAGCCTGGTCTTACCTGTCTGTCCTCGATTGCATCGTACAATGCTCTCTTGCAGTCATCTCCCACGAACTTAATGAGACCCTTTTCTACACCCTCAGCAAAGCTTATAACCTTGGCACCTGTAAGTACATCAGTCTTTTGAATCTCATCATATACGATAGCTGCCGCATCGTCTGTCATCTGGCATCCATCTGGGCCGTAGGCTTTGTATCCGTTATACTTGGCTGGGTTGTGAGATGCTGTAACCATAATTCCTGCGTTGCACTTGTAATATCTTGTAGCAAAAGATAAAGCTGGAACTGGCATCAGCGCATCATAGATACGAACATTGATACCATTGGCAGCTAATACTCCGGCAGCCTCCTTGGCAAAAACATCACTCTTTAGACGGCTGTCATAGCTGATTGCTACAGTCTGATTGCCACCCTGGGTCTTAACCCAGTTCGCAAGCCCCTGTGTTGCCTGACGAACTACATATATATTCATACGATTGGTGCCAGCTCCAAGAACTCCACGAAGCCCTGCCGTACCAAATGCAAGACTCACAGCAAATCTGTCCTTAATCTCATCATCATTTCCCTTGATGTTATTAAGCTCAGGGAATAAATCATTGTCCTCTAAATCTGCTGCAAGCCAGCGCTCATACATATCTTTATACATTCCAAATCTCCTTCTGTTTGAAATAAAAAAATGTTCAATATAAATTTATCATGTTTGCTATTCCCAGGCAATGGCATTAAAAACCAAAATCTGCGTAATCCTCCCTGGTGTATCTGTGATATATCACATGATGTCCCTCATCCGTAATACAATACATGGCATCATCTATGTCACCATCCAAAAAGTAAGCAAGATAATCAAACTCTCTGTTGTCTGCTTTTTCAAAATACACTCTGTCAGAGTATGAATAAAATATATCCCTAAGCTTATCTACTGTGCAGCCATGCTCAGCCACCGCATGGATAAAATCCTTCATAAAATCCTGCTGTGGGATATTGTCATGCACATACTCGCAGGTCTCCTCGGATATTAAAAACATAAATCGTTCCCCTTTGTGACTTATGCCTGTATCCTTTAGGCAAGTCAAATCAGAGGAAAAATAATCAAACAGTGCAGCTTGCATCTGATCAACAGCCAGATTTGTATCAAGGACTCTGTTAATAGATGACATTGGATAAAAGAGTTGCATTTTTTCTCTTCGATATCCCAGCTTTAACTGATTCTCTTTTACTATATTGATAATATTTTTTTCTAATTTCTCATAGTTCATGGCGATATTATAACACTTATGCTATACTCTATGCATTAAAAGGAGTATGTTATGGGACGCAAATCAATTAAAGAAAACAAAACAGCCTATCAATTAGCGAGAGAAGCCAAGAATCTAACTCGAGAAGCTGCCGAAGATTTAATGACTTACGTGTCAGCAGATCGTATTGAAAAGATTGAGAGCGAGAAAACATTACCTCATCCTGAGGAGATTCTTGCCATGGCAGATGCTTACAAAGCACCAGATCTTTGCAACTACTACTGTACCCACGAGTGTCCAATCGGACAAAAGTTCATTCCACAGGTTAAGCTCAAGGACCTGTCTCAGATTACTCTTGAGATGGTTGCATCACTTAACGCAATGGAAAAAGAAAAGAATCGTTTAATCGAAATTACAGTAGACGGCAAGATAACAGACGACGAGATGAATGACTTCAAAAATATTCAGACTCGCTTGGACGAGATAACAATTGCAATTGAATCCCTTAAGCTTTGGGTTCAAAAGGCTATCGCAGAAGGCAATTTGGCAGAGGAATAATCCTCTGCCAATTTCTTTTATTTCATATAATCATCTACATCTGATACTGCAACATAGAACCACTTGTCTCCATTTTCGTCTTGTATTATGGTTCCTCTGTCATATACTCTCTTGCATCCTCCATTAGGAGTCAGCACTCGATATTCACAAAAATCGTTGTCCCCAACCTTTATCTGTTCATCAATCTCCTTGAGCACTCTGTCAATATCATCCGGATGCACAAAGTTAAGGAATGAATCCTTGTAAAAGTCTCTAAACTCTCTTTCACTGCTAAAACCTAGCATCTTGAGAAGATTCTGACTAATGTAATCAAATTTCTGTTCCTTGTCAGCCTTGTATCTGAAGGTACCAACAGGCAGTCCTTCAAAATATGAATCTGCCATCTCCTCTTCTATCTTCTCAGCTCTGATAATTACGCTTCGTACCTTACCACCTTCGTCTGCTATAGGTGAAAAATGGTATTTGCACAGATGATATTCGTGATTCTTAAACAAAGGTCTTGCCAAAACATTCTGATACAAGCCTGTATCTACAGCACGTTTAAGAGTCTCAACATAACCCTCTATAAAATCAGAATGCATCCAACCTGATGATGGTAGAATATCCAGATAGTGTTCTGCCACTCTTTGATCTGACTGCCCATCATCATTCTTATAGTTAAATACCATGGTGTCAGTATCTGGAAAATACTCATACAATACTACACCTGGTACTTCAAGAACTGTTTGAAGCTTTTTAACCAGTCCAGCTATCTCATTTTCCATCTGCTTTTGCTTGGTAACGTCCTGAGCCTCAACAAAATACAGATCCATGCCATCACTCATGGTGATATGTCTGAAAATGGCCTGAACATATTTGTTAATCTTTTTTGCATTGACTATAACAGTAGCCGAAGGTCTTCCTACGCAGTCTCTGATACCACCTAAAAGTGTATCCTGAGCTTCCTGATCAAATGAAGGGAAAATGACGCCCTTTTCACTGTCAGAGTTTCCTCGTTTCCACTCAACCAACTGACAGAATCGCTCATTTACTACAATAGGATGTGGCATACCTTTTTCCATGTCAAAAAGAACAGCAGGTCCCATGGCATAATTGAAAATAAAGAAACCACTACTCTTTCTGTCAAACAAATCCTGAAGGTTAAATGCCTGATATTTATCATAGTTATCCTTAATCTGGGCTACCGAAGAACTCAAAACAAGCTTCTCAAATTCGTCAGCTGGCAGAGGCTTTGAAAAATAATAGCCCTGAACCATGAGACATCCTATACTCTTGAGGAAATCTGCCTGTTCTGCTGTTTCAACACCTTCTGCAAGAACTCTGATATCAAGCGCATGTGCCATCTTAACCATGGCATTGATGATGCTTCCGCCCTTACTTGCACTGGATGAATTATCCGATTCCTTGAGAAATCCCATATCCAGCTTAATAATATCGATTTCTGTTTCGTGAAGCATGTTAAGATTCGAGAATCCACTTCCGAAATCATCCATCTCTACCAAAAATCCCAGCTCTGCAAACCTGTGAATCAGCTCTGTGAGGGGTTCTGTCTTGTCCATGTATGCGCTCTCTGTAATCTCAATACGAAGCATATCTGGTGTCAGATCGTACTTCTTGATAAGCTTCATGAACTCCTTAGGTAAATCTGAGTACTTCAAATCACTACGTGATATATTAACTGAAAGTGAGAACTTAAAACCCATATCCAGCCATTTTCTCAGATATTGACAGGCAGTCTCCCATACAAACTGATCTACTAAATAAATCTTTCCAGTCTCCTCAAGCGCAGGAACAAACACACCTGGCGAGATAGGTCCCAAGATCTCATGGTTCCATCGGCACAGACATTCCGCGCCAATCAGCTCACCAGACGCACTATTATACTGAGGCTGCATATGTACAGAGATCTCGCCTTTTTGAAGGCCTGCCTCTACGTGGCCGTTAATCTCGATTTTTCGCTGTCTTTCAGCCCACATTGCCTCATCATATTCGGCTACACCACTGCCACCCTTGTCCTTAAGCGACTTCTGGGCCTGTCTGGCATATCCAATAATCTGGTCAAAATCTTCGCCCCTGTTTTCAGCAGGGTCATAGATATACACACCTGACACGATGTGGATAGTATAATCACCAAATTCACTGGCAAAATGATTCCTTACTTCCTCTAAGATTACATCACCATACTTATTGGCAGGCTGATCCTTTACTTCAGGAATAATAGTCACCATCTGGTCGCCTGAAATACGGCATAACAAATCATTTGGTCCGTTGTATTTTTTTACAGTTTCGAACCAATATTTAAGCAGATAGTTACCTACCTCAAATCCAAATGTTGTGTTGAAATACTTGAAATTTTGAATATCAGAGAATACTACGACATATCTGATATTTGGATCAGTATCCACGAGTTCAGTAAATCTACGTCGTAATCCCGGGAAATTAAGGGCTCCCGTCAGAGCATCGTTCTCCGCCATGTAACGTTCTCTGGCACGTCCCTTCATATATACGTTGATGGTACTTCTTAATCGCTTTTCGGTTCTCTTTTGATTCTCGGAAAGATCCAAAAAGTCTGCTACACCCAGTAGATACGCCTCATCTACCATTAGCTCGGAAGGATTGTTTGCCATGGCAACAACAGGTATGGACGTCAAGATACCCTGCGCCTCCATATCCTTAATATACTCCAAGCCATCCATTGTATTTGGATCAATAGAAACTAAAACAAGTGCAACCTTATGCTCGTTGCTGTAAATATACGACAGCGCCTTGCTTATTGATTGCACTTTAACTATTTCATACTCATCTCCCAAAAATCCGCGCACAACTTCTAGGCTGGTATCCTGTTTGTCCAGCAATAGAACTCGTACCGATTGATATGATAGTGTATCCATAAGCCCATAACCCCACAATGACCTTTTTCTAATAATACCACCATTTTTATGAAATTGTAAAACAATTATTGAAGTGAGCTCAGTATTTCTTTTAAAGAATCCCTGGTTTTCTCGATTAGTCTATCATCTTTACTGTTAAGAGCACTGTCAAAAGCACTCAGATATCTGTCTATGAGCTTACGTTCATCTCCAAGAGCCTCCTCATACATTCTCTCTGCTCTAAACAGCAGGAATTTGTTTTCCTCATACTCTCTTGGACTGATTTTAAGATAACTAAGCTCCTCTATACGTTTTTGAGCTTCCTCATCCGTCATGGTATTGCCCGCGCCCTTGATTATGATTCTTTCTGTTTTGCCTGTAGATACCACCTTTGCTTCTACCTCAAGCAACGAATTAATATCATAGGTATAGGTAACATCTACTGGCTCCACACCTCTTTTTGCTTTTGGAACCTTGATGTTCAGTTCTCCAAGATAGAGATTATTCTTTACATATCTGCTTTCGCCCTGATATACCTTGATATCTATCTCATCTACATCATCACGTATTGTGTAGAATCTCTCAGTGCGGCTAACTGGAATAACCGTGTTGCGCTCAATAATTGGAGCAAAGTGCCCATACTCAAACTTATCCTCTTCGTACTCATAAGCCACTGATGTTCCAAGAGTAAATGAACATACATCGGTAAGGATTACCTCCTTTACCTCTGCCACTCTTTCCTTCATGGCAGCCTGAATACCTGCGCCAATACCTACCGCTTCATCTGGGTTGATGGAAGTATCCGGAAACTTTCTAAACAGCTTAGCCACAAATTCTCTGATAAGATAAAGCTTGGTAGAGCCACCAATCAATAACACTTCATCTATATCTACAAGCTTAAGACCTGCGTCTGCAAGGCTCTTTCTTACCGGTTCTCTAATCATCATAAGAAGTCCTTCTGTTGCCTCTTCAAATTCTGATGACCTGATATCTGTAGTCACAACCTCATCATTCATCATGAATTCTACGGTTACAGTAGTATTCTTATCCAGCTTCTTTTTTGCTTCCTCACAGGCTCTGTATATTCTGACCTGAGTCTTCTCGTCAAGGTCATCTTCATTTAGCTTATTCTTTTTGATAACCATTTCCATGAGAACCCTTGTAAAGTCCTCACCACCTAAAAAATTATTGCCGGCAACAGCCCTGACCTCCAAGATGTTGTGATACAGTTCAAGTACGGATACATCAAAGGTACCTCCACCCAAATCAAATACCAAAAATCTGGTATCCTTTTCCTTCTCATACAATCCGTATGCCACTGCTGCAGCTGTAGGTTCGGATATGATTCTCTCAACCTTAAGACCGGCTATCTCTCCAGCTCTTTTTGTAGCTTTTTTTCTGGTGTCGTCAAAATATGCTGGCACCGATACAACTGCCTCTGTAACCTCTTCGCCTAAAAAGGCCTCTGCATCTTCCTTGAGTGCACGAAGCACAAAGCTTGAGAGTTCTTCTGCTCTGTAGCTTTTTCCAGAGAGCATATACTCCCTTTCAGTTCCCATGCTTCTCTTAAAAGTTGCCGCAACTGTATCAGGATAAAGACTCATACGCTCGATGGCTGTCTTGCCGACATATACCTGTCCGTCCTGATCAATGGATACCACCGAAGGAGTCAGATTCTCTCCGAATCTGTTAGGAATAACCTTTGGTCCTTCCTCAGAAAAATATGTAATTAAAGAATTAGTTGTACCTAAATCTATACCAACTATCATTTTTTATTTTTACCTTTTCTTTTAATATTAAGTGTCATCAGTTTAAATCCACCAAAAGCTATGGCAGCCATTGCGGCAAGAATAATATATAAAATGATTTCCACTCCGATTTCTATACGATATCCATTAGATATGTCAGATATCAATTCCTGTGTTGCAATAATAAACCAAATTATACCTACAAATCCAAATACAACGAATAACGCAGCTCCCACTAATATTCTTAAGATCTTAACAGGTAACGACTCTTCCTTCTTAGCCTTCTTGTTGACCGGCTTTACACGTTTAACATCACTATAAGGTGATTTAAAATCCTGGCCATTATTATTAGATGAACCATTGGCTGAAGAAGTCCTTATTCTCTCTTCTGTCTCATCCGTATCATCCTCAGGGTCCTCATAATCAGAATCAGTAAGTGAAGCCTCATCCACATCTGCAAACAGAGTAGCCTTCATAGCCAGCAAATAATCGTCGTGCGGCAGCTTCTCTAAGAATTCATTCATGAGCTCGTACACAGTCTTATACTTGCCCTTGGTGTACAAACGTATTAATTTGATACCATTTATTTCCTTACAGTAGACCTCTTTACAAAAAGAACAGAAACTGCATTTCTCATCATATTTGCTAACCCTCACAAATGCCTTATCATCAGTCCAGGCTGCTGCTAATCTGCAAAACTGAAGAGTTTTCGCCGCACCAACAAACTGTTTTAAATAAGCCTGCTTGTTTTCTGCCATCATGCTGTAAAGTCGTCTTGAATACCCGTTAGCAAGTCTTTCAGATCCTGCTAATGCACTCAAGAACACAAGATCTGCCAGATCCCCTATATCATCAATAGGTTTATCTATATACTTTTCAAGTTCCGTAGCCAATTCCTCCTTGCGTCCATTTAACGCAAGATGCCAGCCTATATGATATATCTTTCTATTTGATTCTCTATCCTTATATCTGTCGTAATATAATCCAGCCATTACTGTATTTCCTGACAGATCACTGAGATTCATTGCTTCTTCCAAGAATACGTTGCCGTTCTCATAGTCTGGGTCAATTTCCTCCATACAATGCTTTAGCTGTTCTATAGCCTTTTCATAGTCCCCAAGATATAAATAACAATCTGATAGCTTTTCCCCATCATCTATGCCTTCCTGCACCATCCAATTATATGCTTCAATGGCCTTCTCATGCATACCTATTCTTGTATACAGCTTGGCCATTCTTCTTTGGTACCAGGCATAATTCTTCTCATTGTCCTTATCTAGATAACGTCCCTTGTTTCCATGGAACAGAGCCGATGCATTATGGCCCTGTCTCTTATAGATATCGCTGAGGTAATCATAGACATCTCCATCAGTAGGACTGAGTCGTTTGGCTGTCTCAAAATCTTCAAGAGCAAGATCAGTTTTTCCCCAGCGGAAATACATCATTCCTCTTTGTTTAAAAACAAAGCCTCGAGGCTCATGGTTTATAAGCTCATTGATATAGCTTTCCGCCTTGCAAAAATCTTCATCTGTGCAATTATCATTATCTATTAATTCACGGAATTTGTTATAAACACCCTCGACATAGGCATCATCCTTGGCATCTTCCTCTTCAATATGTGAGATTCTGTACTCCAGTGCATCAATAAAGCTGTTCTTTATCTCATTTGTCTTGGCTTTATCCAGCATTCTTCTCAGTTCATCCCAATCACCGAAATGTAATAACATGCCTCCAAGTCGTTCATATGCCAGATAATATTTAGGATAGTCTTCTATCATTGCATTACATGCATCAAAGACTCCTTGCGCATCTCCCAGACCATAGTAATCTTCTATAAGTCCTGCCAGAGCTGCTCTTTCGTCATACTTTAACACCAGCTTTTCATCGATTTCCTTGGACTTCTCATATTCTCCAAGAGAATTAAGTAAAGAGGACTTCTCATATAGCGCAATAATATCATTAGGATTCTCTTCTAATGCCTTATCCAGGAGTCCCTTAGCCTTTAAGGCATATTCTTCTTTGAATACAGCCAACTCCATGTAACAGTTTCTCTCAAAGTGAGGACCCAAATCTTCCATGTATTTCATTGCTTCCAGATACTCGCCTACATTGTACAAGCTGGTAGCGTACGTTTTATTTAGCTTCTCGTTTACATCAAGTCCATGTCTCTTTCGAGTAAGATAGAGCCTTATTACATCTGATACGTATCCTGTTCTATATAATACGGTGGCGTAGTCTATGGCATTTTCCAGGGAATTATCCTTGCGATATTTAACCCTGAGCTCCTTGATATATTTCTCGCCGTGCTTTCGAAAGAATTCTTCGCAGCCATAGTTCTTCTTGATGCTGGCATCCATATTTTCATAATAACGAACTGCCTCATCGTAGTCGTCACTTTTGAACGCACATATAGCCTTAAACATATCAATAGCCGGGTTATAGACTGGCATAAGCTCTGTCTCCTCAATAAGCTTTTTTGCATCCTCCAGTCTGTCATCATCCACAGCATTCATCAGATCATTAAGCTTAAATAAATAGCTGTCGATATCCTTGTAGCTCTCATCCAAAATCCTGGTGGCACCAACCTCAATACGGCTCTCATATACAATCTTTGACTTGACATAATCCAAAAATCCAGCAGGAATTCTTTCAGCCAGTTTGGCATAGTCATCCAGAAAATGTATCTTTTTGTTAAACAGTTTCCAGACCTCATCTGGAAGCCATGCATTCATGCTTATACGATACAATAGCTTGTCTATACATGCCTCTTCTTCATCTAAGGACAAGAATACGTCGTCATTAAAGTACTCCTCCCAGCAGCCCATATCGCATCTTTTGTTAAAATCAGAATAGATATCATTATATCCTCTGGCCCACAATCCGGATGGAGAATCATCATTATCAACATCAACTGTCTCTTCCTCTTCTCCATCATTTTGAGGATTATTGAGTATATCAATAGCGGTCTCATAAGCTTCTCTAAGAGCTTTAAATCCTTCTGGATCATCCTCTGGATTGGTAACAGACAGCTTGGTTCTGTATGCATTTTTGATTTCACGTTCATCAGCAAGAGCTTCTAACTCAAGAATCTCTAGTATCTGTTCTTTGTTCATAACTTATTACCCTTTTTAAAACATTATATTTTTCATTGTTATTCAAACTGATACATTATAACACAAAAAAGATGTCCGCAAAAACACGGACATCTTTTTTATCAATATTTAATACTTATGATCTGTAATCTGCATTGATTTTAACATAATCATATGTAAGATCGCAGCCCCATGCAGTAGCAGAAGCATCCCCCTCATTCATCTCACATCTTACACTTACTTCCTCTTCACTAAGTATCTTAAGAGCCAGATCCTCATCAAATAAGGGCGCTGCGCCCTTATCAACCACCAGCACAGAGCCAGCTTTGCTCTCAAAATATATGTCTACCTTATCAGGATTAAAATCTACACCTGAATATCCTAATGCGCACATAAATCTTCCGCAATTTGCATCCTTGCCATAGATTGCTGCCTTACATAGTGACGAGCCTACAACGGACTTTGCCAGAATAACCGCTTCATCCTTGGACTTTGCACCATTTACGATAGTCTCAAACAGATGTGTTGCACCTTCACCATCTGCAGCCATTTTCTTGGCAAGTGTAGTATTGATGCAATTGATTGCCTCGCAGAAGGTATCAAAATCTGCTCCCTTTGCCACGATTTTATCATTGCCAGCCATACCGTTTGCCATGATGAAACAGGTATCGTTAGTGGAAGTATCACCATCAACAGTAATCATGTTATAGCTGTCTGCAACTGATGCCGACAAAGCTTGCTGCAGCATCTCGTTGGAGATAGCAGCATCTGTGCTGATATAGCAAAGCATTGTACACATGTTAGGGTGAATCATGCCACTACCTTTGGTCATGGCCCCTATGGTAACCTTCTTGCCAGAGAGTTCTATCTCTACTGCCATCATCTTGTGAACAGTATCTGTAGTCATAATAGCCTTGGCAGCTCTTTCTGAAGCCTCCAGTCCATCCGACAGCTTGTCGGCCAAAGCCTCTACACCTGCTGTGATTTTTTCTACAGGAATCTGCATTCCTATAACTCCGGTAGAACCTATACATACCTGCTCAGGCTTTACTCCAAGCTTCTTTGCTGTTGCCTCTGCTGTTTTCTCGCAGATATCCATTCCCTTTTCACCTGTACAGGCATTGGCGATTCCTGAATTGACAACTATGACTCTTCCGCTGCCACCCTTTACCACTACGTCTCTATCCCAGATAACTGGTGCAGCCTTAACTACATTGGTAGTGAATGTGCCTGCCACTGTACAGTCTGCCTCACTGTAAACCATAGCCATATCTGTTCTGCCCTGATATTTAATGCCAGCTGCTGTGTCTGCGGCTTTAAAACCTATAGGAGCTGTTACTCCTCCATTGATAATCTTCATAGCCAACTCTCTCCATTGATTAATATTTATTCATTCGTACTATTTAATAATCTATATAATACATTTTTCCATGTAAAATAAAAGTCTTATTTTCCCATAATTACATAAAATATCCACATTATGCAGATATAATTCACTTGTTTATATTTAATCACCACTATGAGGTCTAAATGCAAAACAAAAAACATCTGTTTAAATTCAAATTCATACTGATAATAATTCTTGCATGTTGGATGATTCCAGTTCTGCCATCAAAGGCTGCCGAATCAAAAAAAGTACGCATAGGTTACTTTCAGGATGATATATTTCACGCAACCGCCAACAACACTGATATCAAGCGCGGCTACGGGTATGAGTATTATCAGATGATTTCCAATTATACCTCTTGGGAATACGAATATTACTATGGCTCATGGACAGAAATATACGATGCCTTTATTCGTGGAGATATAGACATTATCGATGACATATCCATTACACCTGAACGCCAGGAGCTTATGGATTTTTCATCCCTTCCTATGGGCGAAGAATTCTACTACATATTTGTACCACAGGAGACCACATCTATTTCTGTCTCTGATATCACTACACTTAATGGCAAGAAAATTGGTTGCAACGCCAACAGTCTCAACGAGACACTGCTAAGACAATATATCAAGGACAATCATCTTACCACCGAGGTAGTTCTGTGTTCTGGAGTAGAAGAACGAATGCAAAAACTCGCATCAGGTGAGATTGACGGAATGGTAACTACAGATTCATTTACCGCCGAGGGCTTGCGTCCTTCTTATAAAATAGGTTCCTCAGATTTTTATTTTGCCATTCAAAAAAACAGACCTGATTTACTGGCAGAGCTGGATAATGCCATGGAAGAGATTTATTCCAGAAATCCCAACTACAACAATCAGCTTAGGGCCAAGTATTACAATCATTCTATCGTAACCAGTGGATACACAGAAGATGAGCTGACATGGCTTAAAAACAATCCTGTAATCAAAGTTGGTGTCAGGTCAAATACTCTGCCACTGGCAGATTATGATTATATTAATAATAAAATCACAGGACTTTTAGGTGATATTTTAGAAGAATTCAAAACATCGATGAACGTGGAGTTTGAACCTCATGTCTATACCACCAATGACAGCCTCGCCGAGGCACTAAGTAGCGGGGAAGTGGATTTTGCCTTTCCTGTAATGGATGAAGTATGGCTCTCAGAGCAAAAAGGCTACAAGCAGACTTTTTCCGTAGTATCAGATTCCATGGTGTTACTGTTCAACGATGACTACAATGGTCTTGAAAATTTTAAGACTCTTGGATATACCACAGGCAGTCCTGCTCAGTATATTTACATGGTTAAATACGGCATTGGAGAAAACTACGTTCCTTTCAACACCGTGGATGACTCTATAAATGCCATTAGAAAAAATGAAATCGATGGCGTTATTGTCAGCCAGAGTATGTGGAATTTTCTTCAGGATAAGTACACTGGATACAGCAATATCAAATCTATTACCTTGGATGAAGCTATAGGATATTCATTTGCAGTTTCCAAAAACAACGTTGAACTCTACTCGATTTTGGAGGCCAACATTGCAAGACTTGATAATGCACAAATCATGGACTCTGTAAACCGTCATTCACAGTTTGTAGATGATTACTCCATGATTAACTTTATTCGTCACAACATGGAAAAGACTATTGCCGTTGTTCTTATCATGCTTGTTCTTATAGGCTATAGTGTATTCTATGGATACCAACACAAACAACAACACAAACAGTTGTCCTTTGACTCTGAGCATGATGCCTTAACAGGTGTATTCAATAGAGCCGCCTGGAATCGCTTCAAGGACGAAAGTATTTCAAACGGCGAGTGCTTATGTCTTGGAATAGTAGATATTGATGATTTTAAAACCGTTAACGATACCTATGGCCACGAGGTGGGTGATCAGGTTCTTAAAAGAGTAGCATATCATCTGGCCAAAGAAATCCGCTCAGAAGATATCCTTATAAGATTTGGTGGAGATGAGTTTTTATTTATCCTGAAAAAACTGACTGTAGAAAACAAGCATATAATTCTTAGCAAAGTATATAACGTAATGGACATACTGGCCAGGGAAGAGGATAACCTTCCTCTTACCTCCATCAGCGTAGGTGTTGCCTTTTCAGAAAACGGCTATACTGACGAGCTTTTTGAAAATGCTGATCAGGCATTGTATGACCAAAAGAAAGCCGGCAAAAATGGCTGTACCATATCAGAAAACATAATAAAAGCATAATATAAAAATCAGGCCCAGAGCATACAGCCCTGGGCCTTAATCTGCAATTCTATGGAGTCACAACCTGATCCAATATTCCGGTAAGATACGCTATACATATGCCATAGTTGGTCATCGCAACTTTGGATTGTTTTGCTTTGTCCACCCTAGAGAGCACATATTTGCGGTTAAACATACATGCTCCGCACTGGATTATCAAATCATATCCACTCAAATCCTCAGGAAAATCCGTCCCCGACACCATGTCTATTGTAAGGCCTTTGCCTATTCTTTTCCTAAGCAGGTTCGGTATCTTTTCTCTTCCAATATCCTCAGTAAGTGGCGCATGAGTACAGCACTCTGCTATCAGCACCTTTGAATCCTCCCTCAGGGCTTCTATGGTCTTAGCCCCCTGAGAAAAATAAGCTATATCGCCTTTGTATGCTGCAAGCAGTACCGAAAAAGAAGTTAGCATGCTTTCTCTTGGCTTATTCTCACTGACATATCCGAACACCTGAGAATCTGTGATTATAAGCTTTGGAGGCTCTTTTAGCCTTGCAATTCCTTCCACAAATTCATCCGTTGTAAGACACATCACATGACATTTTTTATCCAAAAGTTCTCTAAGTACCTGTACCTGTGGCAGTATCAGCCTGCCCTTTGGCGCCTGAATATCCTGTGGCATCACTAGGACCACAGTATCCTTAGCTCCTGCTAACTCTCCTGTGATAGTTCCGCTGGAAAAATCTTCAGGAAGTAAACGGGCAATCATTGGGTTTACCTGTCCCATGCCTTCCTTTTTAAGGGCGCTGAGAGTAATAATATTCTCATCCTCTCCTATAAGCTCTTTTATCATGTCTACATCTGACACCATGTCGGATTTATTAATTATATAAAGTACAGGTGTCTTCTTTTCCTTAAAGTAGTGCTCCCATTCCTTCTCGCATTCTATTTCTGAGGCATCTGCAGTCACTACCATTATAGCTATGTCTGCTTTGTCTGCTGCAAGTCTGGTCTTTTCCACTCTCTGTCTTCCAAGCTTAGTCTCATCGTCAAATCCAGCTGTATCCATGATTACACACGGTCCCAGGGGATGTATCTCAATGGGTTTGTTGACAGGATCTGTTGTGGTACCCGGTACATCAGATACAATAGATACCTGCTGTGATGTCCAGGCATTGATAAAAGCAGACTTGCCACTGTTGGTTTTTCCAAAAACACCTATATGTATTCTGTTCGCTGAAGCAGCATCGTTTAATGTAGACATATATTCTCCTAGAATCTAAAGTCACGCTGGCCCTTCTCAATCTCTTCAAGATGCTTTGCACAGGTCTGCTTTGCTCTTTGATTAGGGATATTTTCCAGCTCTCTTGCAATAAGAGCCTCTCCAACTGCTCTAGTATCATCACTGGCATAGTCCATAAGATATTCCTTGAGTGTCATCAGTGCATTAGGGTGACAGCAGTTGAGAATCTGCATACTCTTACATAAATCCATAAACCTGTCTCCCGTCCTGCCCTCTCTGTAGCAGGCTGTACAAAAACTAGGTATATAGTCCATCTTCATTAGCCAGTTAACCACCTGATCCAATGTTCTTGTGTCACTGACATCAAACTGTGCACTGTTTTCCTCCTCTGGTTCAGGCTCGTCATAACCGCCTACACTGGTTCTTGAGCCTCCACTAATCTGAGATACACCAAGAGGCAACACCCTCTCTCGTACCTCCTTGGTCTCTCTGGTAGAAATAATCATACCAGTATAAGGCACTGAAATCCTGATAAGAGCACATATTTTTGCAAAAATATCATCGGATATTCCGTTATCAAACGCTGATGGGTCTATATCGTCTGCTCTCTTGATTCTCGGCACACTAATTGTATGTGGTCCCACACCATGTACGGCTTCGAGATGCTCTGCATGCATGAGAATTCCTGCGAATTCGTACCTGTACATCTCCAATCCAAACAGCACACCCAGGCCCACATCGTCGATTCCACCTTCCATTGCTCTGTCCATGGCCTCTGTATGATATGCATAGTCATGTTTTGGTCCTGTTGGATGAAGCTTTTCATAGCTTTCCTTATTGTAGGTTTCCTGGAACAATATATAAGTACCTATTCCAGCCTCCCTAAGCTTTCTATAGTTTTCAACAGTGGTTGCTGCTATATTGACGTTAACTCTTCTTATGGCTCCATTCCTGTGGTTGATACCATAGATAGTCTTGATACTTTCCAACACATACTCAATAGGATTGTTTACAGGATCCTCACCCAGCTCTATTGCCAGTCTCTTGTGGCCCATATCCTGTAAAGCTATAACTTCTTTTTTTATCTCTTCCTGTGTCAGTTTTTTGCGGGCAATATGTCCATTTTTCTTATGATAAGGGCAATATACGCATCCATTGATACAATAATTGGACAAATAAAGCGGTGCAAAAAGCACTATTCTGTTTCCGTAATAATCCTTTTTTATCTGCTGTGCCAGCTCAAACATCTCTTCTACCTTCTGAGGTATGTCACAGGCCAACAGCACACTTGCCTCTCTGTGAGTCAACCCTTTACCGGCTTTTGCTTTTTCCATTATTTCATTTATAAGCGCCACATTTTCTTTGTTGGCATCAGCATACTCCAAGGTTGCTTGGATTTCTTCATCCGAAATAAACTCTTCTGCCTTTAATGATTTTGGATCGTACATTTTATGCCTCTCTATTTGTGTGAATAACACACGTATTATCCCTCAAATCCTGGATAATCACCTCTGCCTACTATAATATCATAACCTATATCTTCTAACTCATTTTTTAACAGTTCCAGCCCCTCTGCCGCTTCTGCCCCAGAAGCCAGCTTTTTGTCATATAAGGCGTATTTTTCCCTGTACAAACGAGGAGTTAGATTAGGCATCACTACGTTGGCTCCTGCCAGAATACCTCTTTTTCGTCCATCCTCTGTTAATGTAGCAAGAGAAGTTGTTGCAGGAAGCAATATATTGGGATCTATAAGTCTGATTATAGCCAACAACCTCAGTGTTGTCTCCAATGTACCTGATTGTTTTAAAGCAAAAGGAGTAGCACTATGAGGAATAAAAGGTCCTATTCCTACCATCTGCGGCTTTGACTCAATAATATAACTGATATCCTGATACAGATTATCCCGGGTCTGCTCCGGTGAGCCCACCATGAATCCACAGCCTACCTGATATCCCAGAGATTTCAGGTCTTTTAGACACTGCATTCTGTTTTCATAGGACATATCCTTTGGATGCAGCTTATCGTAGTGACACTTATCCGCTGTTTCATGGCGCAGAAGGTATCTGCTGGCTCCGGCTTCCTTGAACCTTTTATAACTGTCAAAGCTCCTTTCTCCAACAGAGAGCGTTATGGCGCAATCAGGATGCAGCTTGTGAACACCTGATATTACCTGACACATTCTGTCATCTGTAAAGAATACATCCTCTCCTGACTGCAATACAAAAGTCCGAAATCCCAGCTTGTATCCTTCATCCACACAGGTAATAATGTCCCCAGGCGTCATTCTGTATCTGTCAGCCGAGGCATTGTCTCTTCTCAGTCCACAATAATAGCAGTTGTTTTTGCAATGATTAGAAAATTCTATCAAACCTCTGATATAGATTTTCTTATGAAAAATCTCTGCTGCAACCTCCTGGGCACTCTTATACAGATAGTACACAATCTTAGGATTATCCTCTTTCATAAGGCCGGTAAAATCTTCATATGAAATTGTATGTTCTTTTCTTAGTTTATCTACTCTTTCCATACTAATTATTATAAGAATCAACAATA
>JABUSV010000066.1 GCA_021442555.1 Pseudobutyrivibrio sp.
TAGGGAGGAGTAGTTACCATGAGTGATGGTGTATTATCACAGGATGAGATAAATGCACTACTTAATGGAGGAGAATCCGATTCAGAAAATTCTAATTCGGAAACACTTTCGACACAAGAAGTTGATACAATTGGTGAGGTGGCCAATATTAGTATGGGTACTGCTGCAACCACATTGTTCTCTCTTGTTAACAAAAAAGTAGAGATTTCAACACCTGTAGTATCTCTTTGCACATGGGAAGAGATAGTCAATACTCATGATAGGCCATGTGTATTGGTACGAATTGCATATACCAAGGGCTTGGATGGAAGTAATATCTTAGTGCTTCGTGAAGACGATGTTAAGATTATCACAGACCTTATGATGGGCGGTGATGGTACTAACATAGATGGAGAGGTTGGAGAGATTCATCTTTCGGCGATATCAGAAGCCATGAATCAGATGATGGGTTCTTCGGCAACTTCACTTTCATCAATGCTTAATAAGATGGTTGATATCAGTCCACCATCATCAAACCTGATAGATTTAGCGACTTCAGGTGATGGTAGTGAAATCGATGATTTCCTTAAAAATGATTTCGTAAAGATATCGTTTAAGATGGAGATAGGAGATTTGGTTGATAGTGAGATGATGCAGCTTTATCCTGTATCTCTTGCCAAGGAAATGTGTGCAAGTGTTCTTGACAACATGAAGTCGGATTCTGAATCGACTGTTGATGAGCCTAAGGCAGCTCCTTCTGGAGCAACAGCTTCGGCCCCAGCACCTGCTCCAACTCCGACACCGGCAGCAGCACCACAAGGTGCACCTGCAATGGATGCGGCAATGATGCAGGGGCAACCAATGATGGCACCTCAGGGTCAGCCTATGATGATGCCATATTATGCGACAGGTCCCCAGGTCAATGTACAGCCTGCACAGTTTACACCGTTTGGTCCGGGTTATACACCGCAGTTTGCACAAGAGAATATTGACTTAATTCTTGACGTACCACTTGAAGTTACAGTAGAATTAGGACGTACTAATAAGTCTATTCAGGATATATTAGATTTCGTTCCTGGTACTATCATCGAGCTTAATAAAATAGCCGGTGAACCAATTGACATACTTGTTAATGGCAAGTATGTTGCCAAGGGAGAGGTAGTTGTTATTGAAGAATCCTTTGGTGTAAGAATCACAGAAATTATTAAAGAATAATAATTATAAGGAGACTAAGAAATGGCAAAAAATATTTTGATTTGTGATGATGCTGCATTTATGAGAATGATGATTAAGGACATTCTCACAAAGAATGGCTACAATGTAGTCGGAGAAGCAGAGAACGGCAAGATGGCTGTTGACAAGTACACAGAGCTCAATCCTGATCTTGTTCTTCTCGACATCACAATGCCTGAAATGGATGGTATTGGTGCACTTAAGGCTATTAAGGGTAAGGACCCTAATGCTTGCGTTATCATGTGCTCAGCAATGGGTCAGCAGGCAATGGTTATTGAGGCTATCCAGTCTGGAGCTAAGGATTTTATTGTAAAGCCATTCCAAGCTGAGAGAGTACTTGAAGCTGTTAAGAAGGTAATTGGCTAATATGCTTTTACTGGCTTCTACAGGAGAGAGTATATATCAGCTGATAGTAGTACTGTTTATATTTGTTGGAGTTCTTGCGATTACTTATTATACAACCAGGTGGATTGCAGGTTATCAGAAGTCCCGTAGCTTCAATAATAATCTTGAAGTTGTGGAGACTTTAAAAATCACGCCTAATAAATATATTCAGATTATCAGAGCTGGAGAAGACAACTACTATGTTATTGCTATAGGTAAGGACGAAGTAGTTCATCTGGGAACTCTTTCTAAGGAGCAGTTGCAAGAGGTGGCAGAATGTCCTACAGCAAGTAGCATGCCACAGGTTGATTTCAAGAGCATTCTTGATAAGTTTACTAAAAAATAGATTCCCAAGGCTAATGTTATGAGCAAAATTAAAAAGGGGTATATGTTTTTTAGTGTTGTTGTTTCAACAGTTCTTTTAGCATGTACTCTGTGGTTTTCTATGGCCACCACGTCTTATGCAACTGAATACAACACAGAATATGGAGCAGATAATTCCACTTATGGTGCGACTGAAAATGCACCCAATTCCACAGATGAGGTGGTTGGTAATGGTGGATTTATGCTTACCTTTGACGGTGATACAGGCAATTTTACATCAACAATGAAGATGTTAATTGTGCTTACTGTTTTAGCGATAGCTCCTTCTATATTGATAATGTTGACATCCTTTACCAGATGTGTGATTGTATTACATTTCACTCGTGCTGCTATAGGAACTACCACAGCGCCACCTAACCAGATTCTTATCGGTTTGGCGTTGTTTTTAACATTATTCATTATGAATCCTACTTTTCAAGAGGTTAAGACAAATGCAGTTGACCCCTTTGAAGCAGGAACAATAACGCAGGAAGAAGCTCTGCAGGAAGCAATCATTCCTTTTAGAGAGTTTATGTATACACAGACTCAGACAAAGGACTTGAATATGTTCTGCGACATAGCAAAAGTCAGCTATGAAGGCGACAATTTTGATGAAGTTCCATTTGTTGTGCTGGTTCCAAGCTTTATATTATCAGAGCTAAGAACAGCATTTATTATTGGTTTTCTTATTTATATACCATTTATTGTTATTGATATGGTTGTAGCATCCGTACTTATGTCAATGGGTATGATGATGCTGCCTCCAACTACGATTTCTCTTCCATTTAAAATATTACTTTTTGTGTTGGTTGATGGATGGGATTTGGTTATTGGTGGATTGGTTAAGACCTTTATGTAGGAGTAGGCTATGACCCAGGGTCAGATATTAGATATAGTTAGAGACGCAATATATATTCTTTTAATAGTATCCATGCCTATGCTTTTGACATCGTTAATTATTGGTTTGGTTATTAGTATTTTCCAGACGGTTACATCGATTCAGGAGCAGACGCTTACCTTTATTCCCAAAATAGTAGGTGTATTTGCTGCACTGATTATATTCGGTCCATGGATGCTGGCAACGCTATCTGAATATATCACTAATCTTTGGATGAACTTTAGTTTATATCTGGGCTGATATGACAGATGTTTAGTATTGATTTTACATTAAAAAATTTTGAATACTTTTTACTCATATTAACACGCATATCCATGTTTGTGGTGGTGGCTCCTTTCTTTAATTCACCCAATACACCTGCCAGGCTAAAGATTGGCTTTTCAGCCATAGTGTCCCTGCTTTTGTATTTTGCGGTACCTATGCAGGAATTGGAGTATGCTACTGTTGTTGGATATGCTTTTTTAGTTGTAAGGGAAGCGATTGCTGGCTTATTGATAGGTTTTTCTACCTATATATGTAGTTTTATTATGGCCTTTGCAGGGCAGATAATAGATTTAAATATCGGATTTTCCATGGCACAGGAATATGACCCAACAACCAGGTCTACAGTTGCCATAACTGGTAATTTATATAACTATTTTATTCTGTTGCTATTAATTGCATCTGATATGCATAGATATATATTACGTTCATTTTGCGATTCTTATTCATTGATACCAGTTGGTAAAGTTTTGTTTGAGTGGGATAGCTTATTTACCTCATTACTCAAATATATGTCTGATTTATTTATAATAGGTTTTAGAATCGCACTTCCTGTATTTGCTGTAATCATGATTTTAGACTGTATTTTAGGCATTATGGTAAAAGTAGCGCCACAGATTCATATGTTTTCTGTAGGTGTACAGATGAAGGTTTTGGCCGGGTTTTCTGTTCTTTTTTTGACAGTGTTTTTATTACCAGAGGTTGCAGACTTCATTTTTTCTGAGATGCGCACAATGATGGTATTGTTTATTGAGGGATTATATTAGTGTTTGAAGAAGATGTTCTCTTGTTAAGGTATGATCTTCAGTTTTTCGCTGAGAATGACAGCGGCGATAGAACGGAGCCAGCTACAGCAAAAAAACTCAAAGATGCAAGAGACGAAGGTAAGGTTGCTAAAAGTAAAGAGCTGACGGCAGGGTTTAGTCTGTTGATTTTCTTTTTAAGCTTAAAAATATTTTTGGGCTTTATGGGTAATCAGTTTAAGGAAAGTTTTGCATGGATTTATGGCATTATTCCTGATGTAGTTAAGATGAGTGGAAGAGGCCTGACTGTTACAACCATTACTACAATAATGAATGAGGCTCTACTTAAGGTTTTATTTATTCTATTACCATTTTTGGCCATTGGATTTATTGTTGGATTTGCAGGAGATCTGGTGCAGGTTGGATGGAAGATTACAGCAAAGCCCTTAGAACCCAAGTTGTCAAAGTTTAATCCTATCAATGGTTTTAAGCGTATATTTTCTAAACAATCAGTATTTAATCTAATCAAATCATTAATCAAGATTGCTTTGATTTGCTATATTGCCTACACTAGTATTAGAGATCAGGCAAATAGTTTGTTTATATTATATGAGATAGGTCTGAATCAGGCCTTGTCTCTGATTTGGGATATTATAATCAGTACTGCCATAAAAATAAGTGTTATCTATGTTGTTATTGGATTGGCAGATTATGCATTTGAGAGATTTCGTTTTAACAAAGATATGCGAATGACCAAACAGGAGGTCAAGGACGAATATAAAAATACAGAAGGTGATCCTGAAATAAAAGCAAGACAGCGACAAAGGATGCGAGAAGCATCAATGCGTCGTATGATGAACGACATACCTTCTGCTGATGTTGTTATTACTAATCCTACCCACTTGGCGGTTGCTATCAAATATGACAGGGATGAGGGTATTGCACCTGTTGTTGTGGCAAAGGGTGAGGATTATTTGGCTATGAAAATTCGAGAAAAGGCGGCTGAAGCTGATGTTCCTATAATGGAAAACAAACCTTTGGCAAGAGCCTTATATGCAACAGTTGACATCGGTCAGCAAATACCACCTGAGCTGTATCAGGCTGTTGCAGAAATACTGGCTGTTGTATACACCAACAAAGCCGGATAAATCTTAAGAAAGGGGAATAGAAATGGATTTTACTGCTTCTGTGAGGAAAGCGGATATCGGTGTAGCTGGATATCTGTTGGCTGCAATTATATTTTTTGTAATTCCTATTCCTTCTGTTCTTCTTGATGTGATGCTGGCGCTTAATATTGCCATTGCATTAATCGTTTTGTTAAATGTTTTATTTGTGCAGGAAGTATTGGACATGTCCTTCTTCCCAACACTTCTTTTGTTTACGACTATTTTTAGAATTTCTTTAAATGTTTCGTCAACAAGACTAATTTTATCAACCGGTGCTCCGGGAAATGTAGTTGAGACCTTCGGCGCCTTTGTGGGTGGAGGAGACTTAGTTATTGGTTCCATCGTATTTATAATATTAATAATCATCCAGTTTATGGTTATTAACAAAGGTTCTGAAAGAGTTGCAGAAGTATCTGCAAGATTTACATTAGATGCCATGCCTGGTAAGCAGATGGCTATCGATGCAGACTTAAATACTGGTGCTATTACAGATGAAGAAGCAAAAAACAGAAGAAAAAAAATCCAAGAGGAATCAGCTTTCTTTGGAGCCATGGATGGTGCTACCAAGTACGTTAAAGGAGATGCTACAGCGGGCTTAATAATTACTGTAGTTAACCTGATAGGTGGTACTGCTATGGGCATGGTAAACTCAAGTCTTAGTTTTTCAGATGCTATAGCACAGTTTGGAATACTAACTATTGGTGATGGTCTTTGTTCACAAATTCCATCCCTTCTGATATCGCTATCGACAGGTATTCTTGTTACAAAGGGATCTAAAGAAGCAGATTTTTCAGGAACACTTGTTAAACAGCTTTTTGGTATTCCAAAGGTACTCTATATTGTTGGTTTTTCGATGCTGTTTTTGGGTGTTGTAACACCTCTTAATGTAGTATTGTTTGGCGCTTTTGGATTAGTATTTATCATTTCAGGATTTACCATTGCCAAGAATATTGGCGAGGAAGCAATAGAGCAGGAAGTTGCTGCAGACGAAAGTGAAGCTGAAGAAATCAGACGTCCTGAAAATGTTGTATCACTACTTCAGGTTGATCCAATAGAGCTTGAATTTGGATACGGAATTATTCCTCTTGCAGATGTTAATCAAGGTGGCGATTTGCTTGATCGTGTAGTAATGATAAGACGACAGATCGCTCTTGAATTAGGTACTGTGGTTCCTATTATAAGACTAAGAGATAACATTCAGCTTAATCCAAATCAGTATATCATTAAGATTAAGGGTATTCAGGTTACAGAAGGTGAGATTCTTTTCGATCATTATATGGCAATGAATCCAGGGTATGTGGAAGAGGAGATTACAGGTATTCCTACCTTTGAGCCATCCTTCCATCTGCCTGCTATATGGATTACAGACTCTCAAAGAGAACGAGCAGAATCTTTTGGATATACAGTTGTAGATCCGCCTAGTATTATTGCAACTCACTTAACAGAGGTTATCAGAAGTCATATTGCAGAGCTTCTTACAAGACAGGATGTTCAAAATCTTGTCAATAATCTCAAGGAGACAAATCCTGTTCTTGTTGAAGAACTAACTCCAAAGCTTTTGGGACTTGGAGACATTCAAAAGGTATTACAGAACCTTTTATCAGAAGGCGTATCTATCAGAGATTTGCTTAGTATTTTTGAGACCTTGGCAGATCATGCAGTTACAACTCATGATACAGACGTGTTAACAGAATATGTCAGACAGGATTTAAAGAGAGCTATTTCTCTCAGATATTTTGCTCCTAATGAGGTGACACAAGTCATCACTCTTGACCCAAAGGTTGAACAGGATATTATGGGTTCAATCAAGCAGACGGAGCAGGGAGCATATTTGACACTTGACCCAGAGCGCATTCGCAGAATTATGGATTCACTGGAGACAGAAGTTAAAAAACTTGAGGAATTGGGACGTACACCAATTGTTGTTACATCTCCAATTGTTCGAATGTATTTTAAGAAGATGACAGAAGATTATGTCAGAGATTTAATAGTAATCTCATACAATGAAGTAGATTCAAATGTTGAGCTTTCTTCAGTTGGTATGATAACAGGATGATAAATTATGACAATCAATAAATTCACTGGAAAAACTGAAGAGGAAGCAAAGGCAAAAGCAAGAGAAGCCTTAGGTCCAGCTGCGGTAATTATGAACGTTAAGGAAGTGCGTCCTAAGGGTATGTTTGGTGTATTTAAAAGCAGTACCTATGAAGTGACTGCAGCCATAGAAGACGATATGTCTATTAGACCACAGGCACCTAAGACGATGCCACAGAAATCTAATACTGGCTTGGATTTGGTGGCCGATGAAGATATTTCCATGGGTACTTTTGAACCAGATGCTTTAAAAGAGGCTTTTTCTGCTGTTAATGAGCTTTTGGAGGCTGATAATAATCATACTGATGAGCTTAAACCATTGCAGGATGCTTCTCCTAGGGCAAGAATTATTTCGCCAACTTATCAAAAGCCTTTGAATATGCAAAGTGCACCTTTAAATATCAATAAAAGAACAATTCCTGTAGAGGAGATTGCACCATTGCCATCCCAGCCAACGGCTCAACTCCAACCTCAGACAGGGTTTGACGCCATTGATGATTTTGTTAAAGAATCACAATTTGCTGGACTGGAAGATAGCATTGATGGGGAAAACCATATCTTCGTTAAGATGCTTTATAATGTTTTATTAGATAATGAAGTTCAGGAAAAATATATTAATCAGGTTTTAGAGGATATGGACACAATCCTTAAAACCAGTCATTCTCTGGATAATCTTTTGTCCAGTGTATATCAGAAGATGATACTTAAGCTTGGTACACCTTCTACTATTTCTGTTGGAACAAAAAGACCTAAGGTTGTATTTTTTATAGGTCCAACAGGTGTTGGAAAGACAACAACCATAGCAAAAATTGCTTCAAAATTCAAAGTTGAAGACAATAAAAAGGTTGGGCTTATTACTGCAGATACATATAGAATGGCTGCTGCAGATCAGTTGAGAACCTATGCCAATATTTTAAGTGTACCTCTTAACGTCATATATTCTGCTGATGAGCTTACGGACACAGTAAAAAAGCTTACAAGAGAAAATGAAGACCTTGACGTAATTATGATTGATACCATTGGTTTTTCTCATAAAAATGCGGAACAGAGGGCAGACACTAAAAAGCTAATCGAGTCACTGGATGCTTCCTTTGAAAAAGAAGTATATCTGGTAGTATCTGCAACAACCAAATATAAGGATTTAATGAATATAGCAGATGCTTACATGGATATGACAAAGTTTGGATTAATTTTCACAAAGCTGGATGAAACTGACTGCTTTGGTAATATCTTTAATATGAAGTTATATACAGGAGCGGATTTGTCCTATGTAACTTGTGGACAAAACGTTCCGGAGGATATTGAGATAGTAAACACCCAGAAGCTGGTTAAGCAGTTGTTGGGAGGAAAGTAAATGGATCAGGCCGAACATCTGAGAAACGTCATTAAGGCGCATAATCAGAATAATATAGAAAACACCAAGGTCTTTACTATAACCTCTGGAAAGGGCGGTGTTGGTAAGTCTAATATGGCAGTAAATCTTGCTGTATGGTTTTCAAGAATGGGAAAAAGAGTAATCATTCTTGATGCGGACTTTGGACTTGCCAATGTAGAGGTTATGTTTGGCACTTTACCTCAGGCTAATTTAAGTGATGTTATTTTTGGTGGGAAAAGCATTCGAGACGTTATTACCAAAGGTCCCATGGATATTGGGTTTATTTCTGGAGGGTCGGGAATAATTGGCTTGAACAATTTGACAAAAGATCAGGTTACATTTCTAGTTAGAAATATATCTATGCTAAATGATTTAGCTGATATTATAATTATAGATACAGGAGCTGGAGTTTCAGATCAGGTTTTAGAATTTGTATTGGCGTCTCCAGATGTTGTTCTTGTTACAACACCTGAGCCTAGTTCTCTCACAGATTCATACTCACTTATGAAAGCACTGTATAGAAATCCTAAATTTCTTAGAGAAAACACAAATATTAGCCTGGTTGCCAACAAGGTTAATTCTGAAGCCGAAGGTAAGGCAGTTTATGACAAAATATCTTCAGTTGTAGGAAAGTTTTTGGAGGGTGAAATTAATTATTTAGGTTATATACCATCTGATCCGCTTTTAGAAAAAGCCGTTCGTAATCAGAAGGTAATTTCTATTGAAAACCCTCAATCGAGGTCTGCAAAGGCTTTTGAGAATGTGGCATCAAAACTTGCAAGAAAGGAAGATGATAGCAAGTTGAAGTGGGGAATCTCACAGATATTCAACAGCTTGCTGAGCAAATAAGATTAATTTATGGAATTAAATGAATTAACACCTGGATGTCAAATAGATATTTGTCGCAAGCATGGAGCTCAAGCAGATGAGACCACTGGAAAAAAAGAAATAATGTTTTCCAGACTTTATGATTTGGCTAAAAGTGGTGACATTATTATTCATATGCCGACAAAAGATGGCAGAGATTATATTCTTAGACCTAATGTTACATATGAATTAATATTTGTTGACGGTGAAAAAATATTTGAGATGGACGCCATGGTTATTAAAGTTGGCAAGATGGAGCGTTTTCCGGTAGTTCTTTTAAAGCCGCTGACTAGCCTGGTGAAAGTACAGCGCCGTAATTATTTCAGATTAGAATGTTCGATGCCTTTAAGCTATATGTATATTGAAGAGTCTTTAGCAATACTACCTAGTATGTCTGCTGTAAAGGAAACAATAAAGCAGGATCCAAAGACCATGAGAATTCGAGGCATGGGAACTATACTTGATATAAGCGGTGGCGGATTAAGATTTATATCAACGCAAAGTGTGGAAGATATAGAATATATGTTACTTCAGTTTACATTACAGACAGTAGCCGGAGCTGAGATGATTGAGGTTGTTGCACGAATCGTTAGAAGCCAGTATATTCATAATATAGAAAAATATGAGCATCGTATGCAGTTTCTTTTTAGAGAAAACGATGATCGAGAGAAGATTATAAAATATATTTTCGATGAGGAAAGACGTATAAGAAAAAAGGTTCAGGGGTAAGAATGTTAAAGATTCTTGTAGTTGATGACTCTGCACTCATGAGAAAGGTTATCTGTGATATCATAGCCACAGATAGTAATTTTTGTGTAGCAGATGTTAGTGCAGATGGGGTAGATGCATACAACAAAATAAAGAATAATTCCTACGACATTATTGTACTTGATATGATTCTTCCTAAGATGACAGCCTTGCAGCTGTTAATAAAACTGGATGAGGAGAATATTAAAGTAAATGTTATTCTTATCAGTTCTTCGCTTAAGGAAGATGCAGACAGTACAGTTAAGGCAATGGAACTTGGAGCATTGGATTTTGTAGTAAAGCCCTACAGGACAACACAGGAATCCAAAGATAATTTTGCTTTAGAACTTTTGACATCAATGAGAGATGCCGGCAGAGTTGCTTCTAGCAGAACAAGGCAAGGTCGGCAAACTTCCTATACTAATAACTCATCGATATCAAGGGTAAGAAGCAGCTCAACAAGTTCGTTGACGAAAGCTTCGTCGATTTCAAGGCCGGTGGTCAGCTCAAGCAGCTTTGGGGCAAGCAGATTTACTGCAGCAGACAAAACAACTGCAAGTAATTTCAAAACCACATCTTTGAATAAAAAGCCTGTTACAAGTGGTAATGTTATCAAAGGAAAAAAGCTTATAGCTTTAGCTTGTTCAACTGGAGGGCCTCAGGCTCTACACACCTTTGTTCCGATGTTACCAATGACACTTAAGTATCCGTTAGTTCTTGTACAGCATATGCCGGCAGGATTTACCGCATCTCTTGCTTCGAGACTTAATCAGATTTCTTCGATTAATGTAAAGGAAGCAGAAGAAGGAGAATTCTTTGAACCAGGTTGTGTATACATTACTCCAGGTGGTAAGCATATGGAAATATGCGAAAATTCCAGTCATGAGGCTTATTGTCATTTAAACGACGGACCACCAGTAAACAGCTTAAAGCCATGTGCAGACGTTATGTATCAATCGTTGGCTGATTCAAGCTATGAAGAGATAATATGCGTTGTACTTACTGGCATGGGAGCTGATGGCGCGGAAGGTATTGATTACCTGTCAAAGCATAAGAACACTTACGTAATATCGCAAGATGCTGCTACATGTGTTGTTTATGGTATGCCTAAATCTGTTGAACAGAGAGGCTTATCTGACGAAGTAGTACCGCTTAATGAAGTAGCGGGAGCAATCATCAAGAAATTGGGGGTATAGCAGATGGATGTAAGTCAGTACTTAGATATCTTTATTGACGAGACAAGTGGACATATTCAAAGTCTTTCGGACAATATTATGGCTCTGGAAAAGGATCCTGAGAATAAGGATACTATCAATGAGATTTTTAGAGCTGCACACTCACTAAAGGGTATGGCAGGAACAATGGGCTTCAAGCGTATGCAGCACCTTACCCATGATATGGAGAATGTGTTCCAGGAAGTAAGAAATGATAATGTAAAGGTTAATTCAGCGCTTATTGATATTCTTTTCCAGTGTTTGGATGCCATTGAAGGTTATCTCGAAACTGTTAAGGGGACATCCAACGAAGGCACAGAAGAGAATGAAGGCCTTATAAATCTTTTGAATAATTTCTTAGCAGGTGGTGACGATGCAAAAGATGCACCAGCAGCTGCAGCTGAAAGTGAACCAAAGGAAGAGCCAGCACCACAAGAGGCAGCTTCAACAGATTCTGCTTTGTTTAAGACACTTAACCTTGAGGCGGAAGTGGTTGATAAGCTAAAAGCAGCAAACAAGCCTTTGATTGGTATGACAATTCACATTAATAAAGAATGTCTTCTTAAGGCTGCAAGAGCTTTTCTTGTATTCAAGGCTGTAGAAGACTATGCAGAAATCCTTGTTTATGATCCATCTTCACAGGATATTGAAGATGAGAAGTTTGAATTTGATTTTTCTATTATTGTTGCTACAGATGCTGATGTAGCTCCAATGATTGAATCAGTTAAGGCTGTATCAGAAATCGAATCTGTTGATTATGATAAGGTTACAGCTGATATGTACGAAAAAACTGAGGCAGCACCTGCTCCGGAACCAGCTGCAGAACCACAAGCTGCGGCACCTGCTGCTCCTAAACCAGCAGCACCAGCAGCTCCAGCAGCAAAAACTTCAGGTCAGCAGGCTGCAGCAAATGTTAATAAGCCTGTTACTTCAAGAACAATCCGTGTAGATATTGAAAAACTTGATGCTTTAATGAATCAGGTGTCAGAGCTTATTATTGCTAAAAATTCACTTGCTTCAGTAAGCAACGGAGATACAGGCAGCTTAAATGGACAGCAGTTGCATGAACAGATAGAATACCTTGAAAGAATCACTACCAACCTTCATGAATCAGTTATGAAGGTTCGAATGGTTCCTATCGAGACAGTAGTAAATAAGTTCCCTCGTATGATTAGAGATTTGAGCCGTAAGCTTTCAAAGCCTATGGAGCTTTATATGTCAGGTGAGGACACAGAGCTTGATAGAACTGTAGTTGATCAGATTGGCGATCCATTACAGCATTTACTTAGAAATTCAGCAGACCATGGTATTGAAATGCCAGATGACAGACGTGCAGCCGGCAAGCCTGAACAGGGTAATATTTTCCTTAAGGCTTTCCAGGAAGGCAACAATGTCATAATCGAGGTTGGTGATGATGGTGCCGGTATTGATACTGAAAAGGTTAAGGCTAAGGCAATAGAAAGAGGTATTGTTTCAGCGGAAGAGGCTGAGACACTTACTCAAAAGGAAATCATCAACTTCCTGTTTATGCCTTCTTTCTCAATGGCTAAGCAGATTACAGATATTTCCGGACGTGGTGTTGGTCTCGATGTAGTTAAGAGCAACATTGAAGCCTTGGGCGGTGATGTAGAGGTTAAGAGTACACTTGGTGAGGGTTCTACATTTACAGTTAGACTTCCACTTACACTTGCTATTATTCAGGCACTTATGGTTGAAGTCAGAGATGAAAAATATGCCATTGCTCTTGCTTCAATCCTTACAATTGAAAATATTCCTGTTTCAAGCATCAAGTATGTAGAAGCTAAGGAAGTTATTCATCTTCGTGATATGGTTATTCCTATTATCAGACTGGATAAGCTTCTTGATTCTGAACCAAAGGAAGATGACGATGAGAACATGACAGTTGTTATTGTAAAGAAGGGTGATACCTATGGCGGTATTGTTGTTGACAACTTAATTGGTCAGCAGGAAATCGTTATTAAGTCACTTGGTAAGTGCTTGGACAACAACAAGATTATCAACGGCGCTACTATCCTCGGAGATGGTGAAGTTGCTATGATTCTTGACGTTAACGCTATAGTTTAAACAGGAGGTAAAAATACTATGTCTGATATTGCAATGTTAGATGTTGCTGAGAAGGAAAAGGTACAGTACATCGTAGTAAAGATTGGTGGAGAACAGTATGGTATTGGCATCTCTAATATCGATAATATTGTTCGTATGTGCCCTATAGCTCGTGTGGCTAAGGCTCCTTTCCACTACAGAGGTGTTATTAATCTTCGTGGTGAGGTTGTTCCTGTTATGAGCCTCAGAAGAAGAATGGGATTAGAGGATGATGTGTTTACAGACGCATCTCGAATCATCATCCTTAAGCTTGAGAGTATTGGTTTGATAGGTGTTATTGTTGATGAAGTTAAGGAAGTACTTTCTTTGTCTGATGATGATATTGAGCCACCAACTCAGGCTAACAAGGGAAAGACATCATTTATTAATGGTGTTGGTACCAATGGTGATGAACTGATTTCTATTTTTGAGATTAGTTCAATCATAGGAGATGTAGACGCTTAATATTTGGAGGTTATTTATGCTCACACTTGATGAGGTAAATGCCAAGTATTTTGATGTCCTTAAAGAGTTAGGTAATATTGGCGCTGGCAATGCAACAACTGCCATCGCCAATATGCTTAATTTAAGGATTGATATGAAGGTTCCAACAGTGGCCTTTTTACCTGTAGAGGAATTAGGCACTGCAATTGGAGCTGAAGACGACATAATTGTCGGAATTATGCTTGGTGTTGAAATGGATATTGAAGGATCCATGATGTTCCTTCTTGATATGAATTCTGCTCATAAGATTGTCAATCGTCTTATGATGAGAGATGAAAGCTATGCAGAGCCATTTGATGAGATGGATTTATCTGCAATCAAGGAGGTTGGTAATATTATTGCTGGTTCATACCTGTCGGCATTGTCCAGTATGACCAACTTGGCAATATCACCAACTGTTCCATTTGTTGCAGTGGATATGGCAGCTGCTATTTTATCTGTACCAGCTGTACAGTTTGGCGTGTTTGGTGATCACGCCCTAATGATTGAAACAAAATTCTCTGACGACTTGGGAATAAGTGGACATTTTATTCTTATGCCAGAAGAGGGATCTTACGAGAAGATACTTGCTTCTCTTGGCCTTTCAATTTAATGAGGTGGACAAGGTATGAGTCAAATGATTAAGGTTGGAATGGCTGATCTTAATATTTGTAAAGCTCCTGATGCATTGACCACCATTGGACTTGGATCATGTATTGGAATTGCTCTTTATGATCCAACAACTAAGATTAGTGGTTTAGCGCATATTATGCTTCCTGACAGTACACAAATACGCAATAATTCAAATGGCGCAAAGTTTGCTGATACAGGTATACAAATGCTTTTGGACGACATGATAAAGGCTGGCGCAAATAAAAGCAAGATTGTTGCAAAGATTGCTGGCGGAGCCAAAATGTTTGAAATGAGTGGGGGAAGTGCTTCTACAATTAACGTTGGACAACGTAATGCAGAGGCAAGTAAACAGAAGCTAAAGGAACTGGGTATTAAGCTATTGGCTGAAGATACGGGTTTGAACTACGGTAGAACTGTAGAATTATATAGTGAGACGGGTGAGTACCATATTAAATCAGTGGGAAAGGATCTCAAAATATTATAATTTTGGAGTGTGAATAAGCATGAATACAAAACCAATACCAATATTTATTGTACTAATGGCTTGTGGCATTGCCAGTGTTATTTCCGTTATACAAGGGGTAGAGTTTAGTGCTTTTTGCACACGCTTTATTTGGACAACAGTGGTATTCCTTATTTTGGGAATAATTGTTAAAATAATCTTAGATAAAGCGATGGAGGTACTGGGTGTTTCTGACATTCCTACTGTTGAGTCAATAACTCAAGAGGTTGAGTCGGAGGATAATGTTGAGGAACAGCCTCAATAACTTTAAAAGGGGCAGTGAATGAAAGCTGTAGATAAGGAGAAGCTTTGGGATACTTATATGAGTAAACCAACAGCTGAGCTTAGAGAACAGATTATACTTGAATATGCGCCGCTGGTTAAGATTGTTGCGGGCCGTCTCTGCATGTATTTGGGAAATACTGTAGAGTATGAAGATTTGTGTAGTTATGGAATTTTCGGTCTTATTGATGCGATCGATAAGTATGATTTAGCAAAAGACGTTAAGTTTGAAACTTATGCCAGTTTAAGAATTAGAGGTTCTATTCTAGATGCAATCCGAAAAATGGATTGGATACCAAGAACTGTAAGACAACGTCAGCGTATGATTGATGAGGCTATGAAGACAATTGAGCTTCGTACAGGTCATGCTGCAACTGACGAAGAGATAGCGCAGGAACTAAAAATATCAGATGACGAGTTTACTAAATGGCAATCACAACTCAATGTTACCAATGTTGTATCATTGAATGAATTTGTCGAGCAGGGCGCCGAACCTGTAATGGATGCTGAATATAATTCTCATTTTATCCAGCCAGAAGACAATGTTACCAAGAAGGAACTTGAGGATAAGCTTAGGGAAGCTTTGGACTTATTGACAGATAGAGAACGTTCAGTTATTCTTCTATATTATTACGAAGACTTAACTCTTAAAGAGATTAGTGCAACTCTTGAAGTTTCTGAGTCTCGTGTATCACAACTACATACAAAAGCGATTAATAAAATGAAAAAGGTAATGGGTGAGTATATGGGTATACTTATCCAGTAGGCGAACAACAAAACCTTATTAGGGAGAGGTAATGGTATGTCTATTCGTCCAGTAGAATTTAATGGTATTATTCAAAATTCACATGAGATTTCGCAAACGAAGAATCATGAAGATCACAGACCTGCAGTTAATCAGTCGAATATAACTGTTGAGGTTAACAGGCAACAGGATCAGCAACGCCATCGTGTTAATGATCCTAACAATGCTTCTCAACAAGAATATCGCTATGACAGGGAAGGAAATGGTTCTGGATATAAAGGCAACCAAAAGAAAAAGCAAGATGACAAAAACAAGGCTAAACAGCCACCTGTAGATAGTGTTACTATCAAAAGGAACAGTACATCTTCTTTTGATATTAAAATATAGAGGTTAATATGACTATATTAGAGATTTTTCTCCTGATTATTGGCGTTATGTTTATAATCGGGAGTTTTTTTATTTCAGAAAGATTGTCACAGTCTGATATTGAACAGCTTAAAAAAATGTCAGAGGACGAAGTGAATCGAATCATAGATGATAAGCTTGCTAATGCAAAGTCATCAATAGAAGATACATTGCAAGATACCATAGAAAATGCAATGTATGATTTCGAGACAAAGACTGACAAAGAGACAAATAATAAAATATTGCATATTTCAGAGTATTCTGAAGGTGTTATTCAAAATATGGACAAGACCCATACCGAGATTACATTTATGTATTCCATGCTCAATGAAAAGCAGGGAAATATTACTGATTTAACTAAGGATATTCAAACTCTTCAGGATGAATTGGCAAAAATTAATTCCAGTATTGCCAAGAAAATGGAACTTCTTAACGAAAAGGAGATAGAGATTAACAGTCTTGTCCAAGAGCAGGCTAAGGCTGCTTTTACACCTTTTTTTCCTGAGAACATAAAAATAGAGAATGAAGTATTCTCATCTGGCAGTACGACAGCTGACAAGCCTTTTATGGCTTCTTCTGTTGATTATATTCAGCAGGCAGCGTTAAATTCGGAATCCAGTGAATCTGTTAAGAACGGTAATCTAGATATCTTAAGACTTCATGATGAGGGATTCTCTGACGTTGAGATTGCAAAACAGTTAAACCGTGGCCTGGGTGAAGTAAAATTTGTCCTTGGCCTATATCAGGAGGACTAATATGAAGTTAAAATATTACCTCCGTGGAGCCGGCTTCGGAATTATTATATCTACAATTATTCTTACTATTGCATTTGCTGTTAGTAAGCCTTCTGTTAAAGATACGATTGATGCAGCTGAAAATGAACCAGTAGAAACTGAAGAGGCACCTACAGAGGCACCTACAGAGGCTATAGATATAGAAACCACCAAAATTGTCGACAAACCTAAAATTGAAAATGAGGCTTCAAATCTTCCTGATGTTACTCCGTTGGCAGAGGAGTCTACAGAGGTTGAAGAATATCGACCATTTACAGTAGAAAAGGGCCAGTCGTCAAATCAGGTTGCAATTAAGCTTAAGGAATCAGGATTCATAGAGGATTCTGATGATTTCAACAAGTATATAACTGACCTTGGAATGTCAAACAGAATTCAACCAGGTTCCTTCTATATTAAGGTTGGAAGCGAATATGAGGATATAGCAGCTATTTTGGTTACAAAGCCAGAGGACAGGTCGTCATTGCCACAACATGAATAAAAAGAGATATACCAGGATGCGTGTAAATAATGATTGCATGCATCCTTATTTTATGGTATCCTAATGAAGCTGTTGAGAAAACACACATAAGGATTGTCAGATTGGTCCCTCTTTTAACTCGGGAGGGGATTTGACAAGTAGAATTATGTGGAAGAACAAACCAGGAGGTATTAAAATGAGTGTTATTTCAATGAAGCAGTTACTTGAGGCAGG
>JABUSV010000113.1 GCA_021442555.1 Pseudobutyrivibrio sp.
TTACAGATGTCACAGTATCCGTCATTATTGTCGTCTACATGTTCCATCTCTTCTTCGCAGTATTTGCATATACATTTATCCTGCATCGCAACACAGTCATGCTCTAATACAGCCTTACAGTTTTCATCATCGCATACATAGTTTTCGTCCTTATCTACATGCACATGCTTCTTAGGTGCAACAGTTGGTGTGACAGTAGGCGTTGCACTTGGTGTAGGGGTAGCAGTAGGAGTAGCTGTTGGCTCTTCTGTTGGAGCAACAGTAGGTTCTACTGTAGCAGTAGGTGCTGCTGTTGGCTCTGCCATCTCCTCTTCGGATATTGTCTGCTCATTGTCTGTTGTTTCCTGAGGTAGCTCTTCAACTACAGTCTCCTGCGCCAAATCTAACCCGGTTTCTTCTAGAGGCGTAGCCTCCTCTAATACTGTTTCTTCTTGGACAGCATCGCTTTCTGCCAACGCATACAGATCATTCTGCCAGGTTGTAGCAATTGTCATCACAACAAGGGACATAGCCATTGTTCTTTTTATTACTTCCCTGAAATCTCTCATTCTTACCCCTTTTCCGTTGCCCTTCCACATGCAACATTAAAAGTCTTTTATATTCTTCTACTCCTTGCCAAATCTGCCCCAAAATGCACAAAATTTGGGCATAGGTATAGTTTTTCATTTATCTTATCGGACTCTTGTTGTACCTAGTTTAGACCTGTACTTATTATTTTTTTGTGAAAGTGGGTTCATGATTTCACCTTTTTCATACAACTGTTGATTAAAAAACCCACTAAACTCAAGGCTTAGCGGGTTTATAACAATAAAAATACTATATATCGTATTAGTTGAAAAAATATTTACCTATTATTTTTGAAATCTAAGAGGCAATTCCAAATCATTTTTCTCTAGTAGTTCTCTGTTCATTAAAATCTCTCTGGTAGGACCATCGGCTATGATAGTTCCATCTGCTATTAATATCGTTCTATCGCAGGTGTCCCAGATGAAATCTAAATCATGACTCGCTATCAGTCTGACCTCCGGCAATTCCTTCATGATATTTATTAGATTTCTTCTGTTTTTAGGATCAAGTGCTACAGATGGTTCATCCATTAGAATAAGCTTGGGATTTAATGCCAGAATAGTTGCTATGGCAGCAAGCTTTTTTTCGCCTCCTGACAACTTATATACCTGTTTTTTCTTCAAGTCAGTTATACCAACCGCATCAAGTGCTATATCTACACTTTTATTTACTTCTTCCTCGCTTAATCCATAATTCCTTGGCCCAAAAGCTACATCCTGCTCTACAGTTGTCATAAAAAGCTGATTGTCGCTGTCCTGAAACACATATCCTATGTTTTTTCGTACCTCAGCCAAAGTTTTATCGGTTACAGGCATTCCTTCTACTTCCACCGTTCCATAGTAGTTGGTGCACAGACCAACTATGATTTTCATTAGAGTAGATTTCCCAGCCCCATTGGCTCCAATCAGGCCTATTGACTCTCCAGGATGCACATGCAGACTTACATCATGAAGCACGTTCTTGCCTTTTTCATATGAATAATTAACGTTTTTTAATTCTAACAATGCTTTCATATAAAAAGCTCTCCTACCAAGCCGACAATATTTGTATTTCTAATCGCTAATAGCACAACAATCCATACTGCAAGATAAATCAAATCCGCTAGGCCCATTTTTTTATTAATGGAAGATACAAACTCTCCCTTATATCCTCTAAGAGACATGGCATCGTATATTATTTCAGCTCTGTCCATGGAGCGAAGCAGTATCTGCCCTACCAAGGAACCCCACGCACTAATATGAATACCCTTTTGCATAGGCGCCCTGAGTTTGTATGCAATAGTAACTTTTTCTACCTCTTTAATAAGCATAAATAGGTATCTGTATATCAACAATATAACCGTCACAATACCCTTAGGTACATGTATCAATCTCAGACTGTAGCATATATCGTCTATGGAGGTAGTCACTATAAGAAGATATGCTGCCAACAGGGCAAATAAGCCCTTGATAATTAGTGTAATCATGGATATGGCTCCACTGCTTATAAATACACCACCTATAATTGCATATGGTTCTCTGTCAAATATCGGATTAAAGATTCCTACCAGGCACACAACAGGTATTACCAGTCTTATTCTATATAGGGCATCCTTAAAGCTCAATTCCCCAAAAGTAAACACGAACCACAGATATAGCGCCATTACTACAAGGGAAGATATGTCATACCTGTCAAAGCTGACAGTGATAACGATATATATTATTGTCAACGCCAATTTGACCAGTGGATGTATTCTGTTAATCCACTGGTCTCTTTGATTCAAGCTGTTTATCTGTTCGATTTGCGATATAGCACTATTCAGTCTGTTCATTTGTTATGTCGGGTTTTAACTTTCTTCTCTTTTTGTATATATATCCGCTTCCCATTGCTATTGTAAGTATAACAACAGCTCCTGTTATACCTGAGAATCCATTGCCTGCCACACTATCGCCCTTGGCAAAATCATAGTCTGGTAAAACTGCGGTCTTTTCCTGCAGCTGACCTGCCATATCATGAGCTGCATCATTTGCTGTAATCTCTGTATTTCCTGTAACCTTTTCTATGGACCACTCCAAGCCATCAGGATTAGAACTTGCTATATAAGACAGACCACCACCTATAGCCAAAGCACTAACTAACAGAATAAAAAGCATTGTCTTCAACTCTGTTTTATTATTTTCTTCAGATGATACCGCTGTATTCCATAGCATCTGCGGCCTTGCTTCATAAATAAAGCAAAGAACCGCGGCTGTTATTAGGCCTTCTACCAATCCTATAGCCAGATGTATTGGCTGCATTGTAATTACAAATGCCTCAAACGGAAGCTCTGTTACCTGAGATGCTACAGTCTCCAACACTACAGAAAACGCCCCCAACTGCAGAGTTATCACACAACCAACTATGGCTGCCAGCGTTATTCGAATCTTATTCGTCTTACATCTCATGACTGGAGCCCAGATTAACATAGAGCCTATAAAGCACCCATAAAATGCCATATTCCATACATTGCATCCCAGGGCCAACAGCCCTCCGTCTGCAAAAAGCAATCCCTGAACCAGCAACACGCCTATCATGGTTATAAATCCAGCATATGGACCTAATATTGCTGACAGCAGCATGCCTCCACACAGATGTCCAGATGAACCTGTTCCAGGTATCGTAAAGTTAATCATCTGTGTTGCAAAAACAAATGCTCCCATAACACCCATTACAGGTATTGCCTTTGGATTATCTTCCTTTTTTATTTTCTTTAGTGAATATGCAGCCGCTGAAGCTGAAGCCACATACATAGTACCGCCTACTGCAGCTGATACCAGTGCATCTGCCATATGCATAACTTATACCCCTAGTTTTTGATAATACTACAATAAAATACCCCCTGGTGTTGCACAAGCCACCGGGGGGGTTATTTTTATATTATGCATTTACAATCTTACCGGTATAGAGCTGATAGTACTTTCCACCTAAAGCCATAAGCTCCTCGTGATTTCCTCTTTCTATTATTCGTCCCTGGTCAAGAACCATAATGCAGTCACTGTTTCTGATAGTAGACAATCTGTGCGCTATAACAAATGTAGTTCTTCCACTCATGAGCTTATCCATACCGTCCTGAACCATTTTCTCAGTTCTTGTGTCAATTGAACTGGTAGCTTCATCTAGTATTAGTACTGGTGGATCTGCAATGGCTGCTCTAGCGATAGCCAACAGCTGTCTCTGTCCCTGCGACAGATTTCCTCCATCTCCAGTAAGCACCGTATCGTAACCCTTTGGAAGCTTTTTGATAAAGCTGTCTGCATTGGCAAGTTTTGCCGCTGCCTTTACCTCATCATCTGTAGCATCAAGCTTGCCGTATCTGATATTATCTGCCACTGTTCCGGTAAACAAGTGGGTATCTTGCAACACTATTCCAAGAGATCTGCGCAAATCTGCCTTTTTTATCTTGTTTATATTGATTCCATCATATCTGATTTTTCCATCAGCAATATCGTAGAATCTGTTAATCAAGTTAGTAATAGTGGTTTTTCCAGCACCTGTAGCACCAACGAAGGCTATCTTTTGGCCTGGCTGTGCTGTCATCTCAATATTATGAAGTACAATCTTGTCTTGGTTGTATCCAAAATCAACATCCCTGAACTCAACCTCACCTTCCAGTTTCTGATAGGTAGTTGTACCTTCTGCTTTGTGATAATGCTTCCATGCCCAAAGACCTGTACGCTCCTGACACTCTTCAAGATTATGTTTATCATCATATCTTGCGTTGACCAGGGTTACATATCCTTCATCCAGCTCTGGCTCCTCATCTATAAGCGCAAATACTCTGTTGGCTCCTGCCATGGCCATAACTATGGAGTTAAGCTGCATGCTTATCTGGTTGATTGGCATGTTAAAAGACTTGTTAAAGGTCAAAAAGCTTACGAGAGTTCCAACAGATACTGCTGCAAACCCTGAAAGAGCCAAAAATCCGCCTACAGTAGCACATACTACATAGCTTACGTTTCCAAGCTGAGCATTTATTGGTCCTAAAATATTTGCGTATCTGTTAGCATTATATGCACTGTCACACAGCTTTTCATTTAGCTTGTCAAAATCCTCCATGACCTGCTCCTCGTGACAGAATACCTTTACTACCTTCTGGCCATTCATTATCTCTTCAATGTTGCCATTAAGTGCACCTATATCCTGCTGCTGCTTCATGAAATATTTACCGGACATTGATGCTGCCTGTTTAGTAACATAAAGCATAATAAATACCATTATCATGGATACCAGTGTAAGCATTCCTGACAATCTGATCATACATACCAGAACAGTTATTATTGTCAGCATACTGTTAAAAACCTGTGGTATGCTCTGGGATATCATCTGTCTGAGTGTGTCTATATCGTTTGTATACATGGACATTATTTCGCCATGAGAATGTGTATCAAAATATCGAACAGGCAGGCTCTCCATCTTCTCAAACATCTCTGTTCTTAGGTCCTTGAGCGTACCTTGTGATATAAAAATCATGGTGTAGTTATATAAAAATGAACTTATTATACCTACTACGTAGAAACAAGCCACTTTTCCTATTGCCATTAGAAGTGGCTTAAAATCCGTACTTCCTTCATTCACCATGGGAACTATATAGTCATCTATCAGTGACTGTATAAACATGGTTCCCTGGGCATTACATATTACGCTTACAAATATGCAAGCAAAGACAAATATAAAGTGCCACTTATATTTTCTGCTTATGTATTTTATCAATCTGCCGAATGTAGCTTTGTTCTTAACGAAGTCTTCCTTTGACAGAGGCTGTCTTGGCCCTCTTTTTCCTGGTCCTGCCATTACTCTTCACCTCCCTGTTCATCGAAATCTCCGCCACCTTGGCCTACCTGAACTTCATAGATATCTTTGTAGATGTCATTTCTTGCTAGGAGCTCATCATGGGTTCCAAAGTCGTCTATTTTTCCATCATTCATTACAATGATTCTGTCTGCGTCCTGAACAGACGAGATTCTCTGTGCAATAATAAGCTTTGTAGTACCAGGTATCTCTTCTCTGAAAGCACGTCTGATATTTGCATCAGTGGCTGTATCTACAGCCGATGTACTGTCATCAAGAATAAGAATCTTTGGCTTCTTTAACAGGGCTCTTGCAATACACAGTCTTTGTCTCTGACCTCCAGATACATTGGTTCCACCCTGTTCAATATGTGTATTGTAGCCTTCTGGAAATCTAGTTATAAACTCATCTGCACAAGCCAGTTTGCAAGCTTTTACGCAGTCTTCCTCGCTGGCATCAGGATCTCCCCATCTAAGATTGTCAAGAATTGATCCCGAGAACAATACATTATTTTGAAGAACTACTGACACCTCGTTACGAATGGTTTCAACATCGTAATCTCTTACATCGATGCCGCCTACTGTTACCTGTCCCTCATCTACGTCATATAACCTGGAAATCATAGCAACAAGTGTAGTTTTGGCGCTACCTGTACTTCCAATAATTCCTATGGTCTCGCCTGCTTTAATATCGAGATTTACGTGATTTAACACAGGCTCCTCAGCGGTCTTGTTATAGCCAAACACTACATCCTTAAAGGTTATTGATCCATTTTTTACCTCAAATACTGGGTTGTCTTTATTTTTAATGGTTGCTTCCTCGTTAAGAACCTCCGTGATTCTCTCCATACTGGCAATACTCATTGTAAACATTACAAAAAATACAGCCAACATAAGCAGATTCATCAATATAGTCATACAGTACGCAAACATGGAAGTTAACTCTCCAGTTGTCATATCACCTGCTACTATGAATTTTGCACCCAACCAGCTGATAAGAAGCATGCATGTATATATCATTGCCGACATAATAGGCATGTTCACTGCCATAAGCTTTTCTGCGTTAACAGAGGCATCATACAGCTGCCCTGCTGCTTTTCCCATCTTGCTATTCTCGTATGCCTCTCTTACATAAGCCTTTACCACCCTGATTCCAGAAACATTTTCCTGAATCTGAGCATTAAGTCCATCATATTTCTCCATAAGGATTTTAAACAGCACTCTTGTAGCTTTCATTACAAAAAATATGATAATAACCAGTATTACAACAGCACCCAGATATACACTTGCCAACCTGGCGTTTATTGAAAATGCCATAATCATGGCAACTATAAGGGACGCTGGTGCTCTCATTCCCATTCTAAGCATCATCTGAAAGGAGTTTTGAATATTCGTCACATCCGTTGTAAGTCTTGTTACAAGACCTGCTGTCGAGAATTTATCGATATTTTCAAACGAAAAGGTCTGTATATTTTTAAACATTGCCTCCCTGAGATTTTTTGCAAATCCTGTGGATGCCTTTGCTCCAAATATTGCCCCCATAATACCTCCAAGGAGACCTATAAGTGCAGCAATGAGCATTATGCCTCCCACCTTGAGAATCATATTCATATTCCCTGCATTTATTCCATCATCTATTATTCTGGCCATCAATAATGGTATGACCATCTCCATTGCCACTTCCAGTAACATCCATAAGGGTGTCAAAACAGCAGCAAATGTGTAGTTTTTTACTTCCTTCAAAAGTCTTTTTAGCACAGCTAGCCCTCCTTTTTACCATTTTAAACTAAACACTTTTTTGCGAAGAGTCAATGAACTTTTTATTAAATTTCTATAAAGACTTACACAAACGTTGACGTACGTGGTAATATATACACGCTGATATATTCTACCCAGCGACTATAAGGAAGAATAATTAATAATTATTAAGCTATAAAGAAAAGAGTAAGGAGAAACAAATGAGAGAAAGAAGCAATGACTTGAGAGTTAGAAGAACACTAAACTCCATCCGAAAGGCCTTCTACGAATTAGTTCTTAACAAGGACTATAATGAGATATCCATCACCGAGCTTACTGACTTGGCTGGTATCAATCGTAAGACCTTTTACCTGCACTATTCATCATTAGATGAACTAGTGGAAGAAGTTGAGGAAGAAATCGTAACAGACATTTTAAGTTCTATTGAGGTTTCAGCTGAAAACTTAGACGTAGCTGGTTGCGTAGGCAACTTCTACAGATACTTAGAGAGCTGTAATGATGTTCAGCAGAAGCTGTTATGTGACCTGCACTATTCATTCTTCTATGAAGATGTAACAGATGCTGTACTTAAGAGTAATGCATTCAAGAAATTCTTCGATATGACTGATTATCCAGATGTCGTAAGAAGCTATTCTATTTCCATTACATTTATCTATCGTAACTGGGCGATGAACAACAGACCTATTCCATTAGATGTACTAATCGATCAGGCAAGTGAAATCATTCTTCATGGTTACAGTGGAGCATTAAAGCGGTAAAAATTAAGCGTTGCAGTTGTATATAACAATTGCAACGCTTTTTTATTAAAGAATTAGCTTCATGGAACCATACATTCCTGCATCATTTCCAAGTGTAGCAAGCATAATCTGTGTATCACAACAGCTATGGAATGCTACCTTAACAAACCGCTTCTTAATCTGCTCTGTCAGATATTCACCGGCTTTTGATACGCCACCACCTATTACAAATGCATCTGGATTGACCACGCAGCTGATAGCCGAAAGGCCCTGTGCCAAGTATGTACACGCTTCTTCAACCACCTCTATTGCAAGAGCATCGCCTTCCTTTGCTGCATCAAATATATGTCTAGCCTCTAAATTCTCAACATCTCTTAATGCACTTGGTGTGTTATCCTTTTCTAGTCTTGTCCTTCCAAGATATGCTATGCCAGTAGCAGAAGCATACTGCTCTAAGCATCCATGGAGTCCGCATCCGCAAGTTCTTGTCTCTTTTGGATTGATGAGAATATGTCCTATTTCTCCGCCTGCACCCGTCGCACCTGCCACAACCTTGCCATTCATAACAACACCTCCACCTACACCGGTTCCAAGTGTAACCATTACACAGCTGTTAAGCGACTTTGCAGCACCCATCCATGCCTCTCCAAGGGCAGCAACGTTTGCATCATTTCCAACTTTTACTTTTATTCCACCTAAGAGATGTTCCAGCTCTTGACCTACAGGCTTAACGCCCCAGCCAAGATTTACACATTTATGCACTATACCATCATCTGTGGCAGGTCCTGGAACACCTATTCCTACACCCTCAATATCACTTTTTGCATCTAATCCCTTTTCTGCTATTTTAGCTAATACCGAATCAGCAAGATTCTTTAAGATCTTTGATCCATTGTCACTGGTATCAGTAGGAACTTCCCATTTCTCTAATAGAGTTCCGTCTGTCTTAAACAAACCCACCTTACAGGTAGTGCCTCCTAAATCCAAACCAAAGCCGTATTCTTTCATCTTTTCCTCCTAGATAACATTATTCTATAATCCATTAGTTGTAACTACTACATCTATTGCATTATCTGGGATTGCTCCCTCAGGAACTCCTACCCCTTCAAAGGTCAAAGTTACTGTTTCAAAGTTTTCTATTTCAAATTCATCTTCGCTGTCAACAACCTCATCTTCGGTCATTTCCTGCACTTCCTCTGGTCCATAATAGGTGACTGGAGGAAGAAAATCAATAGGTTCTAGGCCTTCATGTATCTGATTCATGAAAGTCTCCCATATTTTTCCAGGATATGTGCCTCCTCCAAGACCCTCAACGGTTCTTGGCAGATCATATCCCACCCAGACGCTGGTAGTATAATACGGTGTATATCCCACAAACCAACCGTCCTTTAAATCATTGGTAGTACCTGTCTTTGCTGCACAAGGCATCTCGCCTAATGAAATACTTTTTGCAGTACCCTCGTATATTACATATTGCAGCATATTGGTCATTGTTCTTGCTGCATTTTCTCTGTATATCTGCACACCTTCCTGATTTGCTTCGTACAAGACAGCTCCGTTATTAAGTACAATCTTTTCTATACAGCCTGCATCTCTGCAAAATCCATCATTTTCCAATGTTGCAAAGCCCTTTGCCATTTCCAGAGTAGAGACACCATTTGTAAGTCCACCCAGACTTGCCGGTAATACATAATCATCATCCACTATCTTGGAAAATCCCATATTTTTGATATATGACAAGCCAACCTCAGGGGTTAATTCCTCAAAGAGCTGCCATGCAATAGTGTTCTTTGACGAGGATACCGCTGTAAGCAGCGTAATCTCCCCAGAATAGGTCCCTCCTGCATTTTTAGGTCCATCCTGTATCGGCATGTCTAAAACCTTTGTATCAGGCTTATAGCCCCTTTCTAAGGCAGGTGTATACACTATAAGAGGCTTAATCGAGCTTCCCGGCTGTCTAAAGCTTTGATATGCCCTGTTTAAAGTGTATCCCTTTAGATTTTGGGACCGTCCACCTACTATTGCTTTTACCATTCCTGTATCATTATCTATACAGGTAGCCGCACCTTGCATTTCATAGATTCCATCCTCGCCAATCTCTTCAAATTTTGACAATTCATTGTCTATTGCTTCCTGCAATTGCTGCTGCATGTCCAAATCTAGCGATGTATATATCCTGTATCCACTGGTAAACAAAGCTTCATTCCATCGATTGTAGCTTTCCTGATATGCCTGTTCATATTCCCTTTTTTTCTCTTCCGAAGAAAAGCTGGTTTTAAAAACAAACCCATCTCTTTCCATAAGAGCTCTTGTGGCACAATAATATGCAAAAGTCTCTATATAGTCCTTCTTCTCGCTTTTCACCATCTCAAGCTCGATAATCTCGTTTATAGCCTCATCATAGGCGTTTTGAGATATTACCTGATCACCTAACATATTATCCAATATAAGGTTTCGCCTTGCTATGGTGTTGTCCATATGCTCCAGTGGATTGTACTTGTTTGGTCCATTAGGGATAGCCAGAAGAAAGCATGTCTGTGACAAGGAAAGCTCTGACGCATTCTTGTTGAAATATCCCTTAGAGGCTGCCTGTAACCCATAATATCCATTGGCAAAATAAATATTGTTTAGGTAATATTCGAGTATCTGTTCCTTTGAATATTTTTTCTCAAGCTCTAATGCAACAAAGATTTCTTCTACCTTTCTTTCCCACTTTCTGTCCTGGGTTAGAAATGTATCCCTGGCAAGCTGTTGAGTGATAGTAGAGGCACCCTGAGTTACCTCACCTTTTTCTAACGCAGCCATTGCCGCTCTTACAATTGCTTTGTAGTCCACTCCCTTATGTTCAAAAAACTTCTTGTCCTCTATGCTTATAATTGCAGAAGTGGCATAGAATGGTAACTCCTTATAGCTTAGATAATAGACGTCCTTTTCCCCCTTCAGGGTTGAAATCACCTGCCCTTTATTATCATATACAACGCTGGTCAATGTCTCACAAAAGGTCTCGGGAGTAGAGTCTCTTACAAGCAGGACTGCCTCCTCTTTAAAGCCTTTTATCTTTTGAGCATATCCTCCGAAGTAAAAATATCCCACAACAGCTGCGACACAAAGAACCACTACTATAAATTGTATCAATATAAAATTCCTTAAAAACCGCCAAAAAGAGCGTTTTTTTCTTCTTCTTTTGCTCATAAGTTAATTTTACACATTTACTTTCATAGTAACAATATTTAGAATTAAAGAGTATGGACTTTGCGTTTCCATACTTATTTATATGACAGTATTATTTTCTACAAATCGGAGGTAAAAAGTGGAGAAGGAAAGATTAGGCGTCTCTCCATCAGGAGAAGAGATATTTGCTTACACTCTCGTAAACGAAGCAGGAATGCAGGCCAAGATTATGAACTATGGTTGTAATCTTCTAGAGCTGTGGGTTCCTGACAAGGATGGCATCTTAAGTGATGTTGTATTAGGTTATGAAAAAATAGAAGATTATTTTGTAAACTCACCAGGTTTTGGATGCTGTGTTACACCAAATGCCAATCGTATCGGTGGTGCCAGCTTTACATTAAACGGCAAGACCTATGAAATGGAAAAGAATGATGGTAACAATAATCTTCATTCAGGTTCTAATCCTATTCATCGTGAAATCTGGGAAGTAAAAGATGTAGACGATAAGCATATTACTTTCACATATCATAAAAAAGCAGGACAGTGTGACTTGCCTGCAGATATGGATTTAATGATTACATATACCTTATCAGACAACAATGCTCTTGCTATCGACTACATGGCAAAAGCAGCTGAAGACACACTGTTTAACCCAACTAATCACTCATACTTCAATCTCGGAGGCCATGATGCGGGCAATGCAATGAACCAGATAGTATGGTTAGATGCAGATAAGTTTACAAGAGCTGACAATGAATCCATCCCACATGGACAGATTCTTCCTGTTAAAGGTACTCCAATGGATTTCACCACACCAAAGGCTCCTGCAGTTGACACTGACACTGATTATGATCAGCTTAACTGGGCCGGTGGATATGATCACAACTACGTTTTAAACAATCCTTCTTTATCAGCAGCATGTGCATCTCTGACAGATCCTGTATCTGGACGCAAGATGGAAGTATATACAGACTTACCTGGCATGCAACTCTACTGCGGCAACTACCTTAGCCCTGAACACATCGGTAAAGGTGGTTACGCATATCAAAGACGTGATGGTCTTTGCTTTGAGAGCCAGTACTTCCCAAATGCGATTAATGTACCAGAATTTGATCAGCCAATAGCAAAAGCTGGTGTTGAAACAAAGACAACTACTATTTTCAAATTCAGTAATATCTAAAACAAAGAGCAGGCGATAAAAATACCGACCTCCAAATCGTTAGATTTTTGGTCTAACTTTTGGGGGTCGGTACAAAACTCACCTGCTCTTACTTTTTGTCTTTATATTACATAAATGCTTTTATCTGCTTGTAAATACCTGCAGCATCAAGCTCATACTTCTCAAGAAGCTCTTTTGCTGGACCTGACTCACCAAATGTATCTTTCATACCAATTCTAAGCATCTTTGTTGGCTGTTTCTCTGCTAATGCCTCAGCTACTGCTCCACCAAGACCACCGATAACAGAATGCTCCTCAACAGTAACAACCTTACCAGTTTTTGCTGCTGACTTAACGATAATATCCTCGTCAAGAGGCTTAATGGTATGAATATTAATAACCTCAGCATCTATACCATCTGCGGCCAAAAGCTTTGCCGCCTCAAGAGATTCGTTAACCTCAAGACCAGTAGCCACGATAGTAACATCCTTGCCTTCCTTGAGCATAACACCCTTGCCTATCTCAAACTTGTAATCTGGTCTTTCATTAATTACAGGCACTGCAAGACGTCCAAATCTAAGATATACAGGACCTTCCATAAGATAAGCAGCCTCAACAGCAGCTTTTGCCTCTACATCATCTGAAGGATTAATGATTGTCATTCCAGGAATTGTTCTCATAAGAGCAATATCCTCGTTACACTGATGAGAAGCTCCGTCCTCACCTACAGAGATACCTGCATGTGTTGCGCCAATCTTTACATTAAGATGTGGATATCCTACTGAGTTTCTAACCTGCTCAAATGCTCTTCCTGCTGCAAACATGGCAAATGATGAACAGAAAGGAACCTTTCCTGTAGATGCAAGTCCTGCTGCAATACCAACCATGTTTGATTCTGCGATACCGCAATCAATATGACGTTCTGGAAATGCCTTCTTAAATACTCCAGTCTTTGTAGCCGCAGCTAAATCAGCATCAAGGACAATCAGATTGTCATACTTCTCGCCTAAGGCAACAAGTGCATTACCGTAACTATCTCTTGTAGCAATTTTCTTTACTTCTGACATAATGCTTCACCTGCTTTCTTAAGTTCTTCCATAGCAATTGCAAACTCCTCATCATTAGGAGCCTTTCCATGCCATCCGCATGAATTCTCCATAAATGATACACCACGTCCCTTAACAGTCTTCATAACGATTGCACTTGGCATTCCCTTACATGCTTTAGCGTCGGCGAAGGCCTTTCTTAATTGCTCAAAGTCATTTCCATCATTTACCTCAATAACATTGAAATTAAATGCCTTAAACTTATCTACTATAGGATATGGATTGTTAACCTCCTCGATTGTACCGTCAATCTGAAGATTATTGTTATCTACGATTACACATAGATTATCAAGCTTTTTAGCGCCAGCAAACATTGCAGCTTCCCATACCTGACCCTCTTGGATTTCACCGTCGCCTAACAGTGTGTATACTCTGTAAGAGTCATTAGAAAGCTTTGCTGATAATGCCATACCAGTTGCAATTGAGATACCCTGTCCTAAAGAACCTGATGATGCATCAATACCTGGTGTGTGTTGAATACATGGATGTCCTTGCAAATCTGATCCAAGATGACGGAGTGTTAACATCCAATCAACTGGGAAAAATCCTCTCTGGGCAAGAGTAGAATACAGACCTGGTGCAGTATGTCCCTTTGAAAGAACAAAACGGTCTCTATCTGGTTTGTTAGGATTCTTTGGATCAATGTTCATCTCTTCAAAATAGAGATAAGTAAAACATTCTGTTGCCGACAAAGATCCTCCTGGGTGTCCGGCCTTTGCAGCATGTACGCCTTCGATTATGCCCTTACGTACTTCAACTGCAACTTTTTGTAGCTCAAGATTAGTCATTTTCTTCCTCCTAAATAAAATGAGTGCTAAACCTCTATATCAGATCACTTAAAGTGAACAGATCTATATTTTTGATAGCTGAAGCTATCGTTGTTGCATTTTCATTAAATCCACTCTTGGAAAATACAAGATAGAACACATCGCCCTGACGCTTTAACTGCTTGGTTTTTTCAATCAATGCCTTAAGTTGTGCCACCTCAATAGGCTTATCATTGTAGTAACACTGACAGAATATAGTAGCACTCTTGCCATCACATTTACCAAGTGCAACCAAATCAAAGCCATCTGTTGTGCCAGCTTCATCGTCATTAACCCACCAATTACCGATTTCTTCTATGGTAAATGGTAATTCGTTGTTCTCGCTCTTGTTTTCTAAGAATTCCCTACATACTCGAATAAATACATCCTGCATGTATTCATGCATGTTTTCTTCTACCACACTCCACAAGACTTCTATATTTTGGGTTGTGTAGTACTGCATATTTGGTACGATATATTTGTACCAGAACAAGGTACTTGTATTTACAATGGAATAGCGTGTTTTTTTTCTATTATTTGTTTCTGTAATAGCTGTTTCCTTGGTGCACACTCCAATGGACATAAGACTGTTGAGATATGGCACAACGACATCTTTTGGCTTATCTACTTCTGCTGATATCTGATTTACTCTGTTAAGTCCTTGAGCCAATGTTACCAGCATATGATTATAATAGCTTAGCTCTCTTAGTTCTGTAGCCATCACAGTCTGTGGATTGAGTCCAACAGCATTTTCCCTGTCAAGAAACAGTCTTATAGTTGCATCCTTAATATCTGTAGCGTCCGCTACTCTTGTAAGATTATATGGTATGCCTCCTGTGATTCCGTATAAATATACACAGTCAGCCGAATCCTTTCCCTCAAAGAAGTTGCAGGAATCATAAAATCCCATGGCTTCCACACATAAATCCAACGCTATGCAATCATGCCAGGTAGACTTTTTGCTCTTTACATATTTGTCCATAAGAACAAATGCATCTCCACATAACACCAGCTTAACAGGTAAACTAGCCCACTTACCTATAACATATTCATGCAACAGCTTATCAAAGCCCGCATCACTTTTTACTATATTAGGATATTGATCTATTATAAAAAGAATCTTCTCAGATTGTGCCTTCTTCGTAATAACTTCAAAAATGTCTTCGGCACGAGTGCAGTCCTTTATGCCAAAGGCTTGTCCCATCAACTTGAGCTGATAGTTTATAGTTGTCTCATACGCTTCATAATAGCATGTGTTTTTATCTTGCGAAAATTCTCGAAGAAGGGTGCTTTTGCCTATGCCGATTGCTCCAGTAATAACTGCAACATCACACATTTCCCCTTCGTAAAATCCATTCAGTTTTTCAATTTCAAGACTACGTCCTACAAACATTATTCTCTCCTTTAGCATCTCACATGCAAAAATATGGTATCACGTTTCAACTATCCATGCAATTATTTTTGTATAAAATTACCTTTTGTGTAAATAATTCACAAAGTCTGAGAAGTGGAAAGTAATATTTGATAATATGTCTTATAATTTTTAATTTCTCAACTCAGTTTTTATAGGTTATAATCATTGTATAATTACATTTGGGGAGGTTATATATGCCAGGGTTTATTACACATCTTTTCTTTGGAAAACAAGCAATACATTCTCTTGAGAATAACAAGCTCGATCGAATCCTTAATAACCATTCGTGCGCCTTTAGTCTGGGTTTACAAGGTCCTGATTTCTTTTTTTATTATATTCCAAGCTATTTTTTACATTCTAAGAATATTGGAAGTGTCATCCATAACAAAAACGTTATGCTTTTCTTCGATAATCTCCTAAACGCTAGAAATGATTTAGATAATGTTATAGAAAAAAGAATTGCTGATGCATATATATGTGGATTTATAGGTCATTATACTTTAGATACAACTTGTCATCCTTATGTATATTACCGTTCTAATCACTTCAAAGCTTTACAACAGGGCAAAACATACGACTTTGGAAATCATGTTACCTTAGAAACAGATATAGATCATGTTGTATTAGCGCATTTTGCCCACGTTAAGCCAACAGAATTTGACTATGCCAAGGCTATAGGTGTTACCCCACAAGAGCAGGATGTCATATGCTTTTTATTAGAAGAAGCCATAAACAATACCTTCTTAGATGCAAATATTACCTATAGTGAAATATCAAAAGCTATTTCATCTTTTATAGCACTTAACAGAATCATGAATGATCCAACAGGAAATAAAAAGCGCATTGTTCGTACCTTAGAAGAATGTATAATGCATCATCCTTTTATTTCCTCTATGGTTCCAAGTGATAAACACATAAAATTTAAGGACCCATGTAATATCGCACACAATACATGGTGCAATCCATGGGCCCCTGAAATAAAATCTTCTGCCAGTGTATTTGATATCATGAATGATGCAATACCCGTATTCATCGATAGGTTGTCAATTTACTATAATTCCGTAAATGAAAACCTGGATGAAGACATAAACGACATTGTACACTACAGAAATAAACTTTTAGAGAATCTATCAGATATATCTTATACAAGAGGGTTGCCTTTATAGAATTCTTCTATCTGTGATGCAATAATAGCCATTAGTCTTTCTCTTGCTTCTACAGCAGCCCACGCGATATGTGGCGTGATTAATAGCTTATTGCTGTCCTTTATCTGACGCAAAGGATTATCCTCACTCATAGGTTCAATCTCAAGAACATCAAGTCCTGCAGCTGCAATTTGATTATTATTGAGTGCATCCCTTAAATCCTTTTCTACAATTATTGGACCACGACCAACATTGATTAATATGGCCGTGGTTTTCATTTTACTTAAAGCCACTTTGTCAATCAGATGATTTGTCGCCTCCGTCAATGGCGCATGGATTGAAATAATATCAGATGTAGAAAGCAATGTGTCAAAATCTACTTCATCAAAATCGGAAGAATGATTCTTTCCACTTGTAGAATAATACTGTACTTTACATCCAAAACATTCTGCCAACTGTGCTACTCTCTTACCTATAGCTCCAAGCCCGATTATTCCCCATGTCTTATCGCGTAACTCATTAAAATGCTTTTCAAAATGTGTAAACTGCTTGTCGTTTACGTACTTATCATTCTTTACATAGCTGTCATAATAGCTAAGATGCTCAAATAAATAAAAACACAATGCAAAAGTATGTTGTGCAACAGCTTCCGTAGAATAGCCTGCAACATTACGCCATTCTATACTTTTAGTCTCTAGATATTTCTTATCAATATTATTAGTTCCTGTAGCAGTAACACATACGAGTTTAAGCTTATTAGCTGTTCCAATTGTATTCTCATTAACCTGTACTTTATTTAAAACTATAACATCTGCATCTCTAACACGTTCTCTTACTTGTTCTGGAGTAGAATAATCATAAACTACTACCTCTCCTAACTTATTAAAAGCATCAAGGCTAATATCATCACCAATTGTTGCTCTGTCTAAAAATACAATTCTCATATCTTGCCTCCTTACAACATAGATAAATGTACCATAAAAAAGTGCAAAAAAATAGCAAGTACTAATTACCTGCAAAAAAATAATGCCCAGAGTCGGAATCGAACCAACGACACAAGGATTTTCAGTCCT
>JABUSV010000202.1 GCA_021442555.1 Pseudobutyrivibrio sp.
AGCACCAATGCTTCTTCCTGCATAAAAGGTATCTCTTGCAAGCGCCGTATCTGCATCTTGTCTACCCTTAGTCTGATACAGCATCATGTTGCACAGGTCATACAGAGCCTTCATATCACCCGCTGCTCTCAGCTCCTGTGCCAGATGTGCACTCCACCGCATATTATCAGGCTCTATCTCCATCATCTTAAGAAGCAGCGGAATATTACGCGCAGTACGGTTAGCAGATGCCTCGGATGTACTGACATATCCAAAGTGTTCCACATGACTCTCTATAAGCTTGTGAGACTTGTTCTCTATCATAAGATATTCGTGAATCAGGCCATTGAATCTAAGCTGTGGCGTACGCTTAGCCAGTCTAAGCACTGCTATATCTGCATAGCAAGCCCCCTCTATATCTCTGTAGTTGCGCTGAAAATAGCTGGCGCAGTTATATTTTAGATACTCATCATTATTAAAAAAATCAATAAGGGATTCTATATCTAATTCAAAATATTCATCATCGTCAAGATACATATACCACTGCCCCTTAGAAGCCTGAAGACCAGCGTTTCTTGCGGCAGAAAAATCATCGCACCAGTCAAAATCAATGACCAGATCTGCGTATTGTTCTATTAGTGTCCTAGTAAATGCGTCGCAGCCTGTGTCTGTAATGATAAGCTCACAGGACACGGAATCAATAAGTGGCGCCAGCGAGGTGAGGCAGCGCTTGGTTTCTGGGCGACCTGAGCATATGATGTTGATGGATAATAATATATCTGGCATGAACTCCCTCCGCCCTGTGGGCACCTCCCTCTTAGAGGGAGGCGATTTTACGCCCTCCGCCCCTTCGGGGCACCTCCCTCACAGAGGGAGGCTTTTGTTATTTCTTTCCGTAGATGTAAGTGCAAAAATATATTGCAGAAGCCACGATGACAATCATAGGTCCTGTGGCCATGTCGGTAAAATAAGATACTATAAGGCCTACTAAGCCCGAAAAAACAGAAAATAATACGCTGTATCCTGCGTACTCACGCATGTTTTCTGATATATTGCGGCTGCTGGCCGCAGGAAGAATAAGCAATGCGTTAATCAAAAGTATTCCCACCCACTTGATAGACAGCATAACAAGTAGTGCCATTAGTACCGCAAAAATATCCTCCATAGCATGTACTGATATGCTTCTGCTCTTGGCCAGCGTAGGATGAATACTAATAGCAGTCAGCCTGTTTACAGCCCACAACCAATATACAAGCATCACCACAAATAAAGCTACAAGGCTGATAATCTCTCTTGGTGTAATAGATAATATGTCTCCTACCAAAAGGGCCGAGTAGTTGGCAAAGCTTCCTCCACGGGATAGTATAGCAAGACCTATAGCTGTAGCACTACATGAGAACACCGAAATAAGTGTATCCTTGGATGACATGCCCTTGCGGCTTATTTGGTTAAGAAGCAGTGCAAAAAAGATGGCAAAAATAACCATGGATATGCTGGTGTTACTGATTCCAAATATTACACCTATTGCAATACCAGTTAACGCCGAATGACCCAATGCATCGCTAAAATATGCCATCTTTTTTTGGACAATCATGGTCCCCACCATTCCAAACAGTGGAGTAATAATCAATATAGCTATAAATGCTCTTCGCATGAAGTCAAAATCGAAAAGTTGCGTAATAACACTACTCATAACGCACCTCCCCGAATATATTCTTGAACTCATCAGACGAAAATACCTTTTTAGGTGAACCCGATGCCAATACAGTCTTATCCACAAGCACCACATTGTCAGCATACTGATATACATAATCCAGATCATGAGAAATAATGGTTATGGCCATATCTCTGTTAGCTCTAAGGTATTTCATTTTGTTATAAAAGTCATCCATACCGTTCTTATCTATACCAGAAACAGGCTCATCCAATAACAATAGATTAGGATTATCATGAACTGCCATGGCAAGAAGCACTCGCTGAAGCTGTCCACCTGACAGAGTGCCTACGCTTTGATCTATGAGATCTGCTACATCAAACTCAGACAGCGCGTCCCTTACATGCTCGTATTCAGATCTGGTCTTAAAAACAATAGGCACATTGCCTGTATAGCTCTCAAAGAGATCATAGACACTAAGGGGTGTGGTCTTTTCAATATTGACTATCTGTGGAACATATCCTATCTTGAGACTGCTCATTACACCATTTTCAGTATTACGAAACTCGATGTTGCCTGTATGATTTATCTCACCAAGGATAGCACGTACAAGAGTAGATTTTCCAGCACCGTTGCGTCCTATAATAGCCGTCAGACTGCCACAGTGGATATGAAGATTAACATCCTCAAGGATAGTCTGCTCCCCAAATGCCACACCAAGATTATTTATTTTTATACAGTGAAAGCCACATGGCTTAATTATTTTTCGAAATGCCATAGTTTTCCTTCATAATATCTATATATGAATCCTTTTCATAGTTGCCACGAATCATGGTCTTGATATATATTATTTCAGCTCCGGTCTCTTTGCTAAGAAGCTTGGACATATCAGTTCCATAGTCTTCTTCTGCAAAAATCAATGTGGTACCATGTTCTTTCATCTCATCTACAAGCTCTGAGACTTCACCGGCAGACACTTGGCGCTCCTCATCAAGATCCATGCAGCCTGCCACCTCAACTCCCAGGTCATATGTCACATATTCGCAGGCTTCATGTAATATAACAGCTGATTGACCTTCATACATATCCTTGGCTTCATCTATCTTAGCAGACAGTTCAGAAATAATCTTATCACAATAAGCCATACTGTTGGTAAGATAGAAGTTCTCATGAACACTATCAATCAAAGCCAGCTCTGAAGCGATATAATCTGCCTGGGCACAATAACATGACACTGACATCCATGTGTGAGAATTAACACCCCCAAGCTCATGCTCATGTTTATGCTCGTGTTCCTCTTCTTCCATCACCTCTGACTCATGTTCATGCTCTTTGTCTTCTTTTATAAGCATGTCCTCAGATATTCCACATGAGGAATCTATGATTCTAAGATTGGGATATGACATCATCACATCGTCAAGATATCCTTCCATCCCACCACCGTTGATTATCAAAACATCTGCAGTAGACAGAACCTTCATATCTGCTGTAGTAAGCTGATATTCATGCAGACAGCCTGTAGTTGGCTGACTGAGGTTTGTGACAGTAACACCCTCCACATCATCACAGATATTAAGGGTGGCTATATATACAGGATTACAGCTGGTTACTATATGAAAGCTTGCTTCAACTCTATTATAATTATTATACTTTACATAAATAAAAGTACTGCCAAAGGCCACTAGGGAAATCCCCAGCAGCATTAGCAGTACAAAAAAAATCTTTTTTTTAACGGAATTATTCTTCATCCGCTTCCTCGTTTTCTATAATCTGGTCCATGAAATCCAGTATAATATCAAGTCCCTGCTTGGTCTCAGAGGAAAAAGGCACGATAATGGTATCCTTGTCAGCTCCTAAGCCTTCTCTGATAAGCTTAACCTGTTTATCTATCTGAGATCTCTTAATCTTATCAAGCTTGGTAGCTATAACGATAGGGTCATAGCCTACGTATTCCATCCACTCAAACATCTGCTTGTCGTTCTTGGAAGGCACATGTCTGATATCCACCAATAAGAATACAGCTCTAATAGCATCAGACGTGTTAAGATAGGTCTCAATCATGACTCCCCATCTCTCCCGTTCCTTCTCTGTAGCCTTGGCAAAGCCATAGCCCGGAAGGTCTACCACATAGATAGCATCATTGACATTATAAAAGTTAATTGTCTGAGTCTTTCCTGGAGAAGATGATACTCTGGCAAGACTCTTGCGATTTAGCACCGCATTAATAAGTGATGACTTGCCAACATTGGACTTGCCTGCAAAGGCTACCTCAGGATGAGTATTCTGTGGAAGCTTGCTGCTTGGACCACATACTGTCTCAAGGTTAACTGATTTAATAACCATTAAGCACTTTCCTTTTGTTCTTTAATGACATTAACCCGAGCTTCTTTTTTCTCTACGAGAAGCAGGTTGTCATCTACCTTTTCCTTAGTCACTGTAATGGATGTAATGCTCTCATCTGAAGGGATATCATACATATCATCCATCATAACAGACTCAACTATAGCTCTAAGTCCTCTTGCACCAGTCTTACGCTCGATAGACTTCTTGGCAATCTCTCTTAGGGCATCATCCTCAAAATGAAGCTTAACGCCATCCATCTCAAATAGTGCCTGGTACTGCTTAACAAGAGCATTCTTCGGCTCCTTTAGGATACGAACCATATCGTCTTCTGTAAGCATATCAAGTGAAACATTGATAGGCACACGTCCAATAAATTCAGGAATAAGACCAAACTTGATGAAATCCTGAGGTAACGCCTGATGTAGCAGCTCACCTACATTGAGGTTATTCTTATCCTTGATATCAGCTCCAAAGCCTATGCTTGAGTTGTCCAATCTCTGCGAGATAATCTTGTCTAAGCCTTCGAAGGCGCCACCGCAAATAAACAATATATTCTTTGTATCAATAGCAATGGTCTCCTGCTGTGGATGCTTACGTCCACCCTGTGGTGGCACATTAGCTACTGTACCCTCTATAATCTTGAGCAGCGCCTGTTGTACACCCTCGCCTGACACATCACGGGTGATGGACACATTCTCTCCCTTTTTGGTAATCTTATCTATCTCATCAATATAGATAATACCCACCTCTGCCTTTTTGATGTCAAACGATGCGGCCTGGATGAGCTTGAGTAGGATGTTCTCAACATCTTCGCCTACATAACCTGCCTCAGTAAGTGTAGTCGCATCTGCTATTGCAAATGGTACACCAAGCGTCTTGGCAAGTGTCTGTGCAAGTAAAGTCTTACCACTACCTGTAGGTCCAAGCATTAAAACATTTGACTTCTGAAGGTCAACATCTACCTCTGTTTTGGACATGATACGCTTGTAGTGGTTGTATACTGCAACTGATAATACCTTTTTGGCCTCATCCTGGCCTATAACATACTGGTCCAAAAATGCCTTGAGCTCTTTAGGCTTTTTCAGATTGACCTGAAAATCGCCCTCTATAATATCATCTGGCTCAAAATTGTCTAATTCTTCTTCTATTATTTCCTGGCATATTTCTACGCACTCGTCACAGATATATGCACCGTTAGGTCCTGCTATAAGTTTACGAACCTGTTTCTGTCCCTTGCCACAAAAAGAGCAACGAATCTTATCTTCACATTTTGCCATTTTTTACCTCTATGCCTGTTTCTTAACAATAATCTCGTCTACAAGGCCGTACTCCTTAGCTTCCTCAGCGCTAAGCCAATGATCACGCTCTGTATCTGCACAAACCTGCTCATAAGACTTACCAGTGTTTTCGGCCAGCATCTCATTTAATTTCTTTCTTGTCTTCAAGATATTCTCAGCTGCGATAGCAATCTCTGTAGCCTGTCCCTTTGCTCCGCCCAGCGGCTGATGAATCATAACCTCAGCGTTAGGAAGTGCAAATCTCTTGCCCTTCTGACCACCTGCCAAAAGGAAAGCTCCCATAGATGCAGCCATACCAATACAGATAGTAGATACATCACACTTGATGTACTGCATGGTATCATAGATTGCCATACCAGCAGTAACAGAACCACCTGGTGAGTTGATGTACAGATGAATATCCTTGTTAGGATCCTCTGACTCAAGGAAAAGTAACTGCGCAACTACAAGTGAAGCAGTAACCTCGTTAACCTCTTCACCTAAGAAAATAATACGATCCTTTAAGAGTCGTGAATAAATATCATATGAGCGCTCCCCACGTGAATTCTGCTCAATGACATAAGGTATTGTAGCCATTATATATCCTCCATAAAATAATATACTATAAAATCTTAGATAATTATAATTAAACTGGCCCAAGGAAACAAGTTCCTCGGGCCATTGTTTATACTTTGTTAAGAAAATTGAAGATTATTCAGCGTCAGCCTTCTCTTCTGTCTTCTTAGTAGTCTTTCTTGTCTTCTTAGGCTTCTCTTCTGCTGGAGCTTCTGTAGCCTCTGCATCAGCTGCAGCTGCCTTCTTAGTAGTCTTCTTAGCTGCTTCCTTGACATTCTCCATAATGAAGTCAACTGCCTTCTTAGAAGCAAGCTCCTTTTTCATGGAAGCTCTCTCGCCTTCACCAACCAATGTCTTGAGCTGGTCTGCTTCCATACCATACATCTTGGCCATCTCTTCGATTTCAGCATCTACATCTGCATCTGTAGCCTCGATGTTCTCAGCCTTGGCAATAGCCTCGAGTACAAGCGATGACTGGATACGCTGCATAGCGTCTGGTCTAACCTGCTCTCTGAAACCATCCATTGTCATGCCTGTGAACTGCATGTACTGCTCAAGCTGAAGTCCCTGCTGTGCCATGTTGTTAGCGAACTCGTTGATCATGTTGTCGATCTGGTACTCAACCATAGCCTCTGGGATATCCATCTTGGAATCCTCGATAATCTTAGCGATAGCTTCCTCTGTCTGCGCATCCTTAGCTGCGTTCTTCTTGGTTGTCTCAAGACGCTCCTTAACAGACGCCTTGTATTCTTCAACTGTCTCGAACTCTGATGTATCTGAAACGAATTCCTGATCAAGCTTAGGAACCTCGCTACCTGTAACCTTGCTGATGTGGCACTTAAATACCGCTGGCTTGCCTGCAAGATCTGTTGCCTGGTAGTTCTCTGGGAATGTAACATTAACATCTACATCCTCACCAGCTACGTGACCAACAAGAGCCTCTTCAAAACCTTCGATGAATGAGTGTGAACCGATCTCAAGGTCATAATTCTCACCCTTACCACCTTCGAATGCTACACCATCCATGAAGCCTTCGAAATCGATAGTTGCAACATCGCCATTAACGATTGCATCTGTCTTCTCAATCTTACGAGCGTTTCTCTTGAGAACGTTCTCGATCTCAGCATTAACATCTGCTGCTGTAACCTTAACATCTGCCTTTGAAACAGATACGCCCTTGTACTTACCAAGAGTAACCTCTGGCTTAAGAGCAACCTCTGCTGTGTAGATGAAGTCCTTGCCCTTCTCAAGCTGTACTACATCAACTGTTGGAGCAGACACAATATCTAAACCAGACTCATCATAAGCCTGAGGATATGACTCTTGCATCATAATATTTGCAGCATCCTCATAGAAAATAGCTGCACCATACATCTTCTCTACCATGGCCTGTGGAACCTTGCCCTTACGGAAACCTGGAATCGAGATGCTGTTCTTCTGCTTGTTGTAAGCCTTAGTGATAGCCTTGTTAACCTCTGCAGCGTCTACAGTGATTGTAAGCTTTGCCATATTATTTTCAAGCTTTTCTACCTGTACGTTCATTAATACAAAATCCTCCTAAATAGAACATTATAGACTCTATATGAAACGTGACCTAAAGGCCTACCGTCACACAATCTATTGCATAATAGCACATAAGCCTTATTTTTTCAATGATAAAGTGTATAAGATTATACACACATGTTACTGGCGATTCTCAATATCAGAAATCATGGCAACACGTGTAGCATGTCTGCCTCCCATAAACTCTGTATCAAGAAATGCCTTGACTATATCCTTTGCTAATTCAGCTCCAACGATTCGTGCACCAAAAGAAATCATGTTAGCATCGTTGTGAGCTCTTATTAATCTTGCTGTGGCAGTATCTGAACATACGCCGCATCTGATACCCTTTACCTTGTTTGCTGCAAGAGAAATTCCTACACCTGTTCCGCAGATAAGGACGCCTAAATCCACAACACCAGCTGAAACCATGTTTGCAGCCTTCTCTCCATACTCTGGATAATTGCAGCTCTCATCGGAGTCTGTACCAATGTTGATTACCTCATGGCCCAGGGACTCGATGTATTCCTTGATTTCCATCTTAAGGTCTACTGCTGCGTGATCGTTTGCAATAACTATCTTCATTTTGCTCTCCTTTTATGTCTCTTATAAAATAGAAGTATTATAGCTTCTAAAAATCTCTTGAGAATAATCTGAGGTTCTTCCTTCCATTTGAGGACAGGTTCTACCATAATCGAACGGATACCGGCATTATTTGCTCCCCATATATCTGTAAGAATCTGATCTCCGACAAATAACGTGTTATCAACTGTTGTACCCATATCCTCACAGGCTCTCAAATAGCCCTCTTTGCTGGGCTTGTTGGCTCTAAAAATATATGTGGCATATATTACCTGCTCACAAAAGTTCTTTACTCTAGGCTCCTTGTTGTTGGACAAGAGCTTGGACTGAAAGCCTATGTCATGAAGCTCCTTAAAAAGAGCAACCGCTCTGTCATCTGCTGGTGCTCCATGAGGAACCAATGTGTTATCTATATCAAAAATAACACCTCTGTAGCCTTCCTGATAAAGTCTTGCAAAATCAATATCATATGTAGATTTTAGATATTCGTCTGGGTATAATTTGTTCTTTTCCATGAGGCAGATTGTATCATAAAATATTACATAAAAAAAGAGGGCCTATTCCTAAGCCCTCATTAATTCTGATTATTATAGAGAAAAGTCTTCAGAACCTCTGATAGTACCTACCAAACTGTCAGCTGTGGTATCCACTGCCTGATTACCGATAAAGTACTGATACTGGCGAAGCATTGAATCCTTTTGCATATCGTTAACTGCCTTTTCAACATCCAGTGAGTTGATATCGCTGTCAGCTCCCTTCATCTCGAAGGTCTCATCCGGATTGTAAGTTGTAGCATAATCATATGCACCAAAGGTCTGCTTTTCTCTGGCTTGTGATATCTCTTCCTCTGTAATCTGTGGCTTCTTATGCTCAACCTGTTCTACAGGCTTAATCTCTGGCACAGACTCTTGAGGTCTTTGAACAGGTCGTATGGAGTTGTAATCATAGAATCCTATAGAAGGACGAATACCTGATATATTCATTATTACTTACTCTCCTGATTGGTTTCACTATATATATCGTATGTGAATCCCAAAACTTAACCCCAAATACATCAAACCCTGAAGCTCAAACTACTTATCTAGTACTCTCTTGAGCTCATCCATGAAAGTATCTACATCCTTAAACTCTCTGTATACAGATGCAAATCTTACATAAGCAACTGGATCAGCCTTCTCCAGCTTATCCATAACAATCTCACCTATTGTATTAGATGAAATCTCCTTCTCCTCTCTGGAGAAAATCTCTGTCTCTATATCGTCAACAATCCTGGACATCTGCTCAGCAGCAACAGGTCTCTTACGGCAGGCTAACAATACACCCTTTTCTATCTTAGCTCTGTCATACTGTTCACGATTGTTATCTTTTTTAATAACAATAAGTGGTATAGTCTCAACCTTTTCATAGGTAGTGAAACGCTTTCCACACTCAGGGCAAGAACGGCGTCTTCTGATAGAAGTATTGTCATCAGCTGGTCTCGAATCGATTACGCTTGTATCACTACTGCCACAAAATGGACACTTCATTGTAAAAACCTCCAATTAATGAACAAAACCACAACATTTAGTATTATTATAATGAATTGGCATATATTATGCAACAACTTATAGTATTCTAAGGCACAATTTGCTACAAAATGCTAAATATCATGTACATCATTCCAAGAGTCAGCATTTCCAATGGAATTCCAGTGATATTTTTTGGCGTCACCGAAAAAATAAGTTTTTTTCTAAAGAAAATAAACACAACAAGCATTGTTGCTATTCCTATAACAGTCCCCAGCACCTGAGATACATTTTTCCAAACAAATGGAACCTGAAGTACTACAGCAGGTATTGCCACCCACAAAGCATCTCTTGAAAGACTAACCTCCGCTACTATCAGATTAACAAGCGCAAGTATCAGTCCCGCACCAATAAATCCAAACATAGGCTTGGCATAAGACCCCGACACAAATGGCAGTGTGCTTAGGTCAAACTCCATTACAGTTGCAGAAGACATATACTCTCGTACTGCTCCCAAAAACACCAGCCCTGCATATGCAAAGGCATCTGCAAAAAGAATTCTGTCATAATCAATCTCATCCATATCTCTGTCGTATTGATGTTTTATTACAAGAGCACCTATACATACCATTCCCATAAGAGTCCACCAGTCTGGATCTATATAGGCAACAACCAATGCCCAGAAGCTTGCTGCACTATAAAGTACAGCTGTGATTAAATACATGGCCCTGGTATATTTTTTCGGTACCATCTGGCACAATACACAAAGCAAAACATCAGCAAAGACAATCGTTATTCCCAGTAGCATGGCCACCTTCATGTTGGTAGAAAATAGAATCATCGCCAGCGTAAAGGCTTCTATTGGGTATTTCTGCGACTCTTTCATAAAATAAATCTAACCTCCCTATGCACTATTGAATGTAATCCCACGCTGATTCAGCTGCGATTCTACCAAATACAACTATATCTACTACTGCATTTCCTCCTATTCTGTTGGCTCCATGGATTCCTCCACATACCTCACCCGCAGCAAACAAACCAGGAATAACTGTTCCATCAGTTTTAATAACCTGAGACTTAACATCTATTTTTATTCCGCCCATGGTGTGATGAATGCCTGGAGCTACCTTGATTGCATAATATGGTGCCACTGACAGGTCATGCTCCATACCAGTATCTCTGCCGAACTCCTCATCATTTTGGTTTGCTACTGCTTCATTCCAGGTCTTTAGAGTCTCTGAAAGTGTAGCAGGATCCATATCTATCTGCTTAGCCAGTTCTTCTATGGTAGCAGCCTCCACTACTATATTATTTTTTACATATTTTTCAATGGCCTTAAGTCCGTCTCTAAGATTCTGGTCAAAGATAACATATGCGTATTGTCCTTCCTGCTCCAGCTCGGCAGCTGACACTACATCTCTTGTTTTCATCTCATTGATAAATCTTTTGCCGGACTGATTAACAAGAATAGCGCCATCACCTCTGACGCCCTCTGTAATAAGCATGCTGGTAGCCTGTTCTACGGTAGGATGAAGCTGAATCTGCTCGATATCTACAAGGTCTGCTCCCAGACTTTGGGCCATAACTATACCATCACCTGTTGCTCCTGGTGCGTTGGTGGTTACTGTTCCCTTCAGGTCTGGTCTGTACGTGCAATACATCTCTTCGTTGGCGCCAAAGCCTCCTGTAGCCAGAATTACAGCCTTGGCTTTGAATGTGTAGTTACAGTCTTCTGATTCTGCAATAACCCCTGTTACCTTGCCATCTTCAACAATAAGCTCTGTAGCCTTTGTATCAAGATATACTGGAATCTGCATCTCATCCAGTTTGTCCGAGAATGCCTTTACGAGATATTCACCTACTCCAGAGCCGTCCTCAGGAGAATGTATTCTTGCATTGGTTGCTCCACCAGAGAATGATACCTTTGGAAGTGGAGCTCCCAACTCATCCAGCCAGTCTATGGCATCAGACGAATTCTCTGCCATGGTTCTAACCAAATCTATATTGTTGATTTCTTTGCCACCGACCATGGTATCTTCTACAAACTGGTCAATGGTATCCTCTATCCCCTGTTCTGCCTGATAGTGTGTCTCAGCTGCATTCATTCCACCTGTAGCCTTGGTGGTATTACCTCCAAGATAAGGCATCTTTTCAATCAATATAACATCTGCACCTGCCTGCTTGGCTGTGATGGCAGAAGACATTCCTGCTCCACCTCCGCCAATTACCACAATATCAGCTTCTACTACCTCATTTTTCTTTTCAACGGAAGATGCTGATGCACCATCGCCTGATAGCATATCCGGGGTAAGTCCAGCAGATGCCAAAGCCGCTGTTATCGCATCAAGTACTGCGTTACTTGAAATTGTTGCGCCTGAAACTGCATCCACCTGTAGAGAGTTGCTGGCCAATACCTTGGCAGGTATTTTTTCCACTGCAACGGATCCTAATCCCTCTGTCTCACTGTCGCCGGTAACCTGGATGTCTGTTATTTTGCCACCTGATATTGTCACTGTGGCAACTACTGAACCTCCAAACCCCTGTGCTTCGCCTGTATACACACCATCTTTCACACCAGACAAGTTGACATTGTCTCCCCCAACACCAACTGACACTCCAGCGGTATCTGATGATTCTGCAGGCTTGTTTTGGCTAACGGTACGCACACCAAACACTACAACAAACATCAATACTATTACTAAAATCAGAGATATTAATCCCTTATACTTTTCCATATTCCATGATCTCCTAAACTATAACAAGACCTATTTTCCGTAGACTTTATTGGCAAAAATATTATCTATAAGTACTGACAGGCAATTGACAATCAGTATTCCAAAGCATACCCCTTCCGGATACACTCCCCATTGTCTTATAGCCATCACTATAATTCCTGCCAATATTCCATACAGCCACTTACCATGCTTTCCTGACAGATTGTAATCTGTAAGCATAAAACAGCCACCTAGTATTGTTCCACCTGCAAACAGCTGCATCATTGGATTCTGCTCAGTTATCAGTGACAAAACTACTATTGTTGCAAAAAATGCTGCGCTAACAGATACATTAACCTCTTTTTTCCATATCAGATATGCAAAGCCAAGAAGAAGTAACAGTGCGCTTGTCTCCCCCAATGCACCTGGCACTTTTCCAAAAAAAGCATCCAACACGGTGTATGAACATTCTGTCTTGTGTTTAACCGCCGATAAGATTGTGGCAGTTGACACTGCATCTACTCCTGAAGGTACTTTATATTTCATCAGTTCCATGGGATATACCACCATAAGGAACAATCTTCCCAGTAATGCTGGATTGAATACGTTGTTGCCAATGCCACCGAACATTTGCTTTACAACTATCATGGAAAAAAGTCCTGCAAGAATAACGGCCCACAAAGAGGTCTCACTGGACAGGTTATATGCCAAAAGCATACCTGTTACCACTGCACTAAAATCATTGATTGTAAGTTTTTGCTTGTGACATATCTGCCATATGGCCTCCCCTGCCACACAGGTCACAACACTAACAACTACAACTAAAAGAGCTCTTAGACCAAAAAATACTATCGAACCTACCAGTGCTGGCAGCAGCGCAATACAAACATCCATCATAATGGTTCTTGTTGTCTTAGGAGTACGAATATGCGGATTAGATAGATTGTTTTCCACTATTGGCCTCCTCTCTTTGCTTTGCCTTTACTGCATCTCTGGCTTTGACGGTATGATACGTCAGTTCTCTTTGTGCTGGGCACACAAATGAGCAGCAACCACAGGCAATACATTCTGTAGCATCAAGTGATTCGCAAAGTCCTAAATCATTATTTCTTATTGCAAAATCTATTCTGGTAGGATTAAGACCTATTGGGCAGGCATGAACGCATTCTTCGCATTTTATACATGCCGTCTCATCATAGAATTTACCTTCTAAAACAATAAGCCCTCCCGATACCTTCGACACATTATCTAATATCTCTTCTGAAGAAACAGATCTTCCAATACAGCGTCCTGTCATGGGACCACCAAGTATCACTTTATTGTCCTTGCTTCTGACACCACCACACTTGGCTACCAACTCTCCTATGTTAGTACCAACAGGCACCAGATAATTAGCAGGCTTTGTTACATCTCCTGTGATGGTTATGCATCTGCTGACAGAAGGTATCTTGCCCAACACCATGTCTGCAACAGCCTTGGCAGTCTGAACATTGGATACAATAGCACCAACATCCGCTGGCAGCTTACCCGATGGAACCTCAACTCCCATGGATGCATATATCAGTTGCTTTTCTCCACCCTGTGGATAACAGGTAGCTAAGGACAAGACTTCTATATTGTCATTCACATTGCTCAAAAGATGCTTGAGTTTTTCTATGCAATGAGGCTTATTATCCTCAATACAAATATATGCTTTCACAGCACCGGATGCTTTTTTTAATAATAAAGCACCATTTATAAGAGAGTAACCATACTCTAATATGATATGTTCATCACAGGTAAGATAAGGTTCACACTCTACAGCGTTGATAAGCAAAGTTGTTATGGCTGACTTTGTACGATATTTGACATGAGCTGGAAAACCTGCGCCTCCCATGCCAACTATGCCAGCCTGCTCTATTTTATCGATTATTTCATTCTTAGAGAAATGACTTATATCAATCAAACGTGTGTTGTAGTCTGAATCCTTATCAGGAAGACTACACTGATGAACCTGAATCTTACAATAAGAATCTGTTACTTCTAATACCTTTCCCGTTACTGATGCATGAACAGTTGCACTTAAAAAATGCTTGGCTTCTCCTATTAGTTGCCCCTGTTCCACGATATCACCATCTTTAACCACGCAGTTGCAGGCAGGTCCTAAGCCTTGTTTCATGGATATGGTCACCACATCTGGTACAAAGGTTATAATATCCTTATTAGCAGTAAGCTCCTTGTCAAATCCATTAGTTTGATGAATACCACCTCTAAATCTGGATTTTTTTGTCATTAAAAATCAAATCCCCCCTCTTTGCAGAAAACCACATATATTGTTGTTTGGTAATCATTATACACTATATATTGTTATTTTGATATCAGAAGAAATGTAAAAAAAACGCTCCCTACATTTGTAGGAAGCGCTATAAAAAGTTAAACAGATTTAAACATTAAACAGGAATTCGATAATATCTCCATCCTTAACAACGTACTCTTTTCCTTCTGTACGCTGTTTTCCCTTAGCTTTAACTGCCTGATAATCAAAATCAGCCTCAGCCAAATCATCAAAAGCAATAACCTGAGCTCTGATAAATCCTCTCTCAAAGTCTGAGTGGATCTTGCCTGCAGCCCCTGGTGCCTTTGTACCATTTTTAATAGTCCAGGCACGACACTCCTTTTTGCCATCTGTAAGATATGAAATAAGTCCAAGTAATGCATAGCTCTTCTTGATAAGTCTGTCGAGACCAGACTCAGCAATACCCAGTTCATCCATAAACATAGCCTTTTCTTCTTCGTCAAGCTCAGAAAGCTCTTCTTCTGTCTTGGCGCAGATAGGAAGTACTGCAGCACCTTCAGACGCAGCCTTCTTTGCTACGATATTGTAGTAATCAGAGGCCTCAGGATTCAACACACCATCATCATCCATGTTACATGCATAGATAATAGGCTTTGCTGAAAGAAGTCCCATCTCCTTCATCACCTGAACATATAGTTCATTTGACTCGTCATACTCAAAGGTACGGGCGTTGTTGCCAGCCTCAAGATGCGCCTTAATCTCATTGAGAAAAGCCTCTTCTTCTCTGGCTTCCTTGTTGCCGCCCTTGCCTGCTTTGATAGCCTTGGCAAGACGGTTTTCAATCATGTCAAGGTCAGCATAGATAAGCTCTAAGTCGATACATTCCATATCCCCTGCAGGGTCAACAGCAACCGCTTTGGTTGCATCCTCAACAACGTGCATAATCTCGTCATTGTCAAAGCAACGGACTACATGAATAATAGCCTCACACTCGCGAATATGACCGAGGAATTTGTTCCCTAGACCTGCGCCCTTGGATGCACCCTTTACAAGACCAGCAATATCTGTAAATTCTACAACTGCCGGTGTCTTTTTATCTGTCTGCCAATAATCAGCAAGCTTATCCAATCTCTCATCTGGAACAGCAACGATACCTGTGTTTGGCTCGATTGTACAGAACGGATAGTTGGCAGCCTGTGCATTGGCTGTACCTGTAATTGCATTAAAAAGTGTCGACTTACCTACGTTTGGAAGTCCAACGATACCAAGTTTCATATATATTAATCCTCCATGTTTACTATTCGCTTAAATTAACTCGATATATTTTACTAGAAATACCCTGTTTTCTCAAGTATATCCTTTGTGATGTTAATTATCTTTGTATTCATATTCATTATTATAATTGTTTTTTTGATTTCTATAATCCCTTGGAGATACTCCCTTTATTTTTTTAAAAGCCTTCGAAAAATAAAGACTGGTGTCATAGCCCAGTGAATTGGCAATGGTTGTTACTGAAAGCGATGTATTGGTCAGCAATAAACATGCCTGTTTGATTCTAAAATGCGACAGGTACTCCTTGGGTGACTGATTTAATACCGATTCAAAGCACCGATATAGCTGACTTCGGCTGATACCAACAAACTCTGACACATCATCTATGCTTATAGGATAAGAATAATTGGCGCTTATATATTCTATGGATTTTTGTACATAATACTTAGCTGTAGAGTGGGTTGAATCCTTGTGTGCGTCTGCCACAAAAAGTGCTAACAATTCATATAGACGTCCTGACATGAGAATAGCACTGGATAAATCATTTCCACTGGCCTCATATATATTAGCAATACTGTCCTTAACGTATCTTCCATGGGCGATATTGGTGATATAAGGATGCTCCACAGAAAAATTGGTAGAGCTTAATATCAAAGGTGCATCCGCCCCCGAAAATCCAATCCAGGAATACTCCCAGGGTTCACTTTTGTCAGCGCAGTAAGTCACCTCAGTATTTGGATATACTATAAAGCAATCCCCCGCAGAGAGTGAATGTTTATGATTATTTTGAATATAGGTCCCCTTTCCTGAAACAATGTAATGTATCAAATAGTGATCTCTGATTCCAGGCCCCCACTGATGCAGTGGTCCACACTTCTGATTTCCCACATTGTAAACCGATAGAGACACCAGGTCTTTTTCCGTCGCTTTATAAGACAATTTTACCTGTTCCATATTTCCTCCTACAAAGAAACTATCATGTATGATTATAGCAATCGCTAATAACCTTGCAACATTTTTACATATATTTAGCACAATAATAACTATACACCCAAAGGAAAAAGAAGTATTATTGGCTTAGTAATTAATGAGATGCTAAGCATCTGTACAGATTGAAAGGAGATACTTCATGGCAATACTAGTTACAGGTGGCGCAGGTTTCATCGGCAGCCACACAGTAGTTGAACTTCAGACAGCAGGGTACGACGTTATTGTTCTTGACAATCTTGCTAATTCTTCTGAAAAGTCCCTTGAAAGAGTTGAGGCTATTACAGGTAAGCCTGTAAAGTTCTACAAGGCAGATATTCTTGACCGAGATGCTTTAAATAAGATATTTGATGCAGAAAAAATCGATTCCGTAATTCATTTCGCAGGTCTTAAGGCAGTTGGCGAATCTGTTGCAAAGCCTTGGGAATACTACGAAAACAATATCGCAGGTACACTTACTCTCGTTGATGTAATGAGACAGCATAATTGTAAAAACATTATTTTCTCATCTTCTGCAACTGTATACGGAGACCCTGCGTTTATCCCTATTACAGAGGAATGTCCAAAGGGACAGTGTACCAACCCTTACGGCTGGACAAAGTCTATGCTTGAGCAGATTCTTTCTGACATGCAAAAGGCTGATCCAGA
>JABUSV010000191.1 GCA_021442555.1 Pseudobutyrivibrio sp.
GGTGCAGAGTGCGACGGACAGGTCCTGGTGCTGCAGGATATGCTCGGTATGCTTCCGCAGACTCCGAAATTCGTAAAAAGATATGCAGAGATTGGAGCAGCTATGAAAGAAGCATTCAACAGCTATCATGATGAGGTACAGAACGGCTCCTTCCCGACTCCGGCTCACACCTACCCCCAGGGCGACTGTTAACGGGAGTTTTTAGAATGGCTTAATGCCATGTATTGATGGCGGGCAGTTAGCCGCCCATATGTAAAGGAGAAAATGAAAAAGATGATAACAGCAAATACCATCGCCGAGGTCAGATCTCAGGTCCTGGCCTGGCGTAAAGAAGGATACAGCATAGGACTCGTGCCCACCATGGGATATCTTCATGAAGGTCACGCAAGTCTTGTAGACGAAGCAGTAAAACAGTGTGACAAAGTGGTCGCTTCTGTTTTTGTAAACCCGACACAGTTCGGACCGGGAGAGGATCTTGAGACTTACCCACGAGATTTTGAACACGATTGCCGCCTTTTGGAAGAGCACGGATGCTCAATGGTCTTCCACCCGGAAGTGGCTGAAATGTATTTTGAAGATGCGGCAACCTATGTTGAGATACAGTCGGATATGCCCAAGCAGCTTTGCGGAAAGACCCGTCCGATACATTTCCGCGGTGTTTGTACCGTGGTTTCAAAGCTGTTCAACATCGTATGTCCGGACAAGGCTTTCTTCGGTCAGAAGGATGCACAGCAGCTTGCGATCATCAGAAAGATGGTAAGAGATCTGAGCTACGGCATTGAGATCGTGGGATGTCCGATCATCCGCGAGGAAGACGGTCTCGCAAAATCTTCCAGAAACACTTACCTTTCTCCGGAAGAAAGAAAAGCCGCTCTCATCCTTTCAAAGTCGATCTTCCTTGGCCAGAAAATGGCTCAGGAGGGCGAAAAGGATGCCGGCAGGATCGTTGAGGCAATGATCCGCAACATCGAAACCGAACCGCTGGCACGAATTGATTATGTATCGGCTGTTGACGGAATCACAATGATGCCGGTTTCATCGATGGAAGGTACTGTTCTGTTCGCCATGGCCGTATATATCGGCAAGACCCGTCTTATCGACAATTTTGATTACAATGTCAATACACATCTTCCATGATGTGCTTGCAGCGAAACAATCTGTAATCACTTTTATAACCTTAACCAAGGTCATTTTTTAATAACAAAGAGGAATTACAATGCAGGTACAAATGTTAAAAGGAAAAATACACAGAGCAACCGTTGTTCAGGCTGCCCTTGATTATGTCGGCTCGATCACCGTTGATGCCGATCTGCTCGATGCTGCAGGAATCTACGAATATGAAAAGGTAGCCATCGTAGATGTGAACAACGGCGCAAGGTTTGAAACATATACTATCGCAGGAGAGCGCGGTTCCGGAATGATATGCCTTAACGGTGCTGCCGCCAGATGCGTGTCGGTAGGCGATAAGATCATCATCATGTGCTACGCCCTTCTTGATAATGAAGAAGTCAAGAACCATCATCCGCAAGTCGTTTTCGTGGACGATGACAACAAAGTATCAAGGATCACTACATACGAAAAGCACGGGCTGTTGAAGGATATGGAGTGAATCCCTGTTCAGCGGATAAGGATCAGACAACGGAAACGGAATAATTGAAATGCCCGGTCATTTCTGATAAAATCCACTTAGCTTACATTTCCGAGGTAGTTTATGATATCCTTTCCGTCAATATTAAATAATACGCAATTAAAGATAATCGCTGCAATATCGATGCTTATCGACCATATATGCGTTGTCTTCTTCGCCGAAAATCAGGCGGCCTTCATCGTCAGGCATACCGCCGGACGTTTGGCCATGCCAATTTTTGCATTTCTGCTTGTCGAGGGTTTTTTCCATACAAAAAGCAGACTCAGATACGGCGTTACCCTTCTGGTATTTGCCGTTATATCCGAGCCTGCTTTCGACCTTATCTTCAATAAAGCAGTTATTGAGTTTTCATATCAGAACGTGCTGTTTTCTTTACTTCTCGGTCTTGTAATGCTCTGTCTTATCGAGAAGATCAACTACAGCAGCTTCTCTTATCTGCAGTATCCCCTTATAGCGGGCTTTGCCCTTCTCGTCTGGTTTTTAAAAACGGATCATGACATTTCCGTGATCATCATGATCGCGATATTTTATTATTTCCGCTGGCATTCCGTCACCCTGCGAAGCATATTCGGATGTGCAGCCGCCGCCCTTATTTCCGGGACCCCCGGAACGCTGCTTGCTGTTATCCCCTTATGTCTTTACAATCAGCAGCGCGGACGGCTGAACACCTTCGGAAAATATTTCTTCTACGCATTCTACCCTGTACATATTCTTTTGATATACATAGTCACCTATGTATTAGGATATGCTCAGTTTGCAATTAAATAATTAGGAAAATAATAGGGCATATACATCAGCATTCTGCATGTTGGCCTGAGAATTAAAAGAAGAGGATGCCTCCTTTGAGATGTTAGCCATGGAAGCTACAGCTTCTTCTTCGCTGACTGTATCAGTGGACGTGTCCTCTTCATTTTTTGCGATGTAAAAAGAACGAATCTCGACTTTGATATCATCTAACTCGTTTTGAATTGATAATCTGTCAGATGTAGACAAAGACAGGTTGTTTGCCTGACTCTTAAGCTGCTGCTGTCTGTGTAATAGAGCAGTTTCTTTTGCCATAGAACCATCTGATAAAAGGTCCCAGAACGCATTCCTGTGGTATTCCTGTACAACCATAATATACCTCTTGTTGTGAATACATATACAATTCTGAAATCCTTTTCCTGTTACATAGCATCCTTGCTACATAATATATATCGTAGTTAAGCTTGCGGAATTAACACCATATATTGTGATTTATTGATATTTTCAATAAAAGTGCCATAAACCTCATAGGTAGATAAGAGTACATGGTATATATTTTTGTGTAAAAATCGTTATAAATACTTCAAAATATTCATAATTTCAGTAAAATTTTAACAAAACTGTTGTTTTAAGGACCGACAAGTGATACATTGAACAAGAATTGACATTTGAGTAATACTTGGAGGGAGAATATGGAAAAAAAGTCAATAGCGCTGAAGTTTAATGGTGTAATCCTGGCTATCGGCGTAATTCCAATGCTGTTAGCCAGTATAATCATAGGTGTAGTACTGTTTAACTTTATGGAAACAAAGATTAGAGAAGGTATCGAAAGTGACCTTTTGATTGCTTCAGATCAGGTTGTTGAATATTTTAAGTATGACCTGATTACAAATGGTACTGTCAATTATGACGAGTATTCAGATCACAAATACATAGAGTCATTACAGGATGAAGGCATAGAACTTACTTTATTTGAGGATAACTATCGTCTTATTACATCACTCAAAAAAGATGATGGAACTTACAATGAAAAGACACAGGGACAGCCACAGATTTATGTTTCAGTAAAAGAAGGAAACATTCACATCCAGGACAACGTTAAAATCTGTGGTGTAAAATATTATGTATGTTACAGACCAATATATGATGCAAATGGTGACTTCTGGGGCATGGCATTTGCAGGCGAGAACATGGAAAAGGTAAATAGTGCCATCATGTCAGCAAGAATAAATGCTGTAATAGTTATTCTTGTTCTTACAATAGTACTGGGTGCTATAGTATGGTTTGTCGGAACCAAGCTTTCAAAGGCGCTGATGGTAGTTATGGATGGAATTAACACCTTGGCTCTTGGTAAGCTTAATGCTGACTTTGACTGTAAATCAGGTATTTCTGAGATTCAAAATCTGGCTGCCTGTGGCCAGACACTGCAGATACAGCTTCTTAACTCTGTAGGTGGAGCAATGTCCACAGCAGCTGAGCTTGGTGTAGCAGTAGAAAATGTAGACAATCTGTCAGGTAATTCATCTGACGGCGCACAGAAGATTTCTGAGGCTGTAAATGAGCTTGCGGCAACAGCGCAGACCATGGCTGAGACTGTTCAGGAAGCTAATCTTACAGTAGCAGACATGGGAGATGCAATTGACAGAATCACTGTCAATGTAGAGGAGATGAATAAGACATCTGAGATTTCCATGGATGCTAACAGAACAGCCATAGAGTACATGGACAAGCTGGAACAGGCATCTGAAAAGACATCGCTTACAGTTGATGTCATCGGAGAAAAGATTGCGGAGTGTTCAGATGCTGCCGAGAAGATTAAGAAGGCTACGGTTGCTATTTCTGAGATTGCCAGCCAGACTAATCTGTTATCTCTTAATGCATCCATTGAAGCAGCCCGTGCAGGAGAGGCAGGACGTGGATTTGCCGTAGTTGCTGGCGAAATTCAGGCACTTTCAGAACAGTCCAACAACTCAGCAGGTGAGATACAAAAGGTAGTTAATGAGATTCTTGCCAAGGTAGATGAATGTGTTCAAAAGGCTAATGAGATGACTGAGGTTATCAACGAGCAGACACAGTTCCTTCAGGAGACCAAGGTCAAGATCAATGATATGAGTACAGCAGGTCAGGATCTTGCTGATGGAGCAATTGCCATCAATAATGAGGCAACAAACCTTAACAAGCTTAAGGAAACTGTCCTTGGCGCAATAACAGATCTTTCTGCTATTTCAGAGGAAAATGCAGCTTCTTCTCAGGAAGTAAACTCTACTGTAGACTATATTGCATCCGCAGTTGAGTCTACCAAGGATGAATCGTCTGCCATGAGACAGCTGGCTATCGAACTGGAAAACAAGATGAAATTCTTTGACATCTAATATATAATGCAATGGAGCGGTTAGGCCGCTCCATTTTTTTAGTTAAATAATTACACTGTATGAGGTGATGCACATGAGAATTGAAAAAGTACAGGTGGAAGATGCAGCAAAGCTACTTGAGATTTATGGATACTATGTAGCCAACACTGCTATATCTTTTGAATACGAGATACCAACTCTTGAAGAATTCCAGAATCGAATCAAAACAATTTCTGAAAAATATCCATACATCATGGCAGTTGACGAAGATGGTACCATCTTAGGCTATGCATATGCCACAGCTTTCAAGGGCAGAAGAGCCTACGACTGGTCCGTAGAGAGCACTATCTACATCAGAAAGGAATCGAGACGCTTGGGCCTTGGTCGCATTCTCTACACCACCTTGGAACAACAGCTTACTGATATGGGCATCCTCAACATGAACGCATGTATAGCCCTGCCAAAGGGTGAGGATCCACATCTTACCGATGACAGCATTCGCTTTCACAAGAATTTAGGCTTTATCGAAGTGGGAGTCTTCCATGACAGCGGCTTCAAATTCAACACCTGGTATGACATGATCTGGATGGAAAAAATGCTAGGCTCACACTCCGATGAGCCCCAACCAGTATCCTTTGGCATGTTCTAGGCTCCCCGCATAGAAGCGCTTGAAAGGGAGCCCCCCCGGTGGCAGTTGACTAGGGGTTTGGGAAGTAGTTAAATGGGATAAGAGGTGTTTTATGACAGTTAAAGAACAGGTTTTACTTATTTTAGAGGAGCAAAAGAATAATCCGATTTCAGGGCAGGAAATAGCACAGAGGCTGGGGTGTACCAGGGCTGGAGTGTGGAAGGCTGTGAAGGCTCTTGTAGATGAGGGATATCAGGTGGAGGCTGTTAACAATAAGGGGTATACGTTAAAGACTTCAGCGGATGTGTTGTCTCATGTGTATATTGCCAAGAAGGTAAAAGAGGCCGGATTTGATATTGAGATAGAGTGCTTTGAGACTATAGATTCTACCAATAGTTATGTGAAGAGGCTGGCTGCAGAGGGGCATGGCAGAGATTGTATTGCAATAGCTGCACAACAGACAGCTGGAAGAGGCAGAAGAGGACGTTCCTTTTACTCGCCTAATGGAACAGGGGTGTATATCAGCTTTTTGCTGCATCCTGAGGTTTCAGTTGCAGAGGCTCCAATGCTTACTACCATGGCAGCGACTGCAGAGGCTTTTGCCATTGAACAGGTGACAGGCTTTGACACAGGCATAAAGTGGGTCAATGATATCTTTTTACGGGAGAAAAAGGTATCAGGTATTCTCACAGAGGCATCAACCTCCATGGAGGATGGTAGCTTAGAATATGTAGTTGTTGGGGTGGGATTTAATCTCTATGAGCCCAAGGGGGGATTCCCGGAGGAGATAAAGGATATAGCTGGAAGTATTTATCCTAAGGATGCTCAGGTGGAGAATCTGAAAAATGATATGATGGCTCAGTTTATTATTAAGTTTTTGGAGTATTATAGGACTTTTCCTGACAGGTCTTATTTGCCTGATTATGAAAAAAGATGCTTTTGTATAGGAAAAGATGTGAACATTATGACGTCTGAGCATAGCAGGCTAGAACAGGATGGTGCAGGAGTAGATAAAAGCCACGCCCATGTGCTTGGAATCAATGAGGACTGTCATCTTCATGTGCGATATGATGATGGAACAGAAGAATACCTAAACAGCGGAGAGATAAGCATTAGATTGTAGTGCTGGTGGTGCAGATGCAAAAATATGACTCGATTGTCAGAGATATAAAGAGCAAAATCAATAGGGGCAAGTATAAACAGGGGGATAAGCTGCCCTCTGAGAATCAGCTTGCAGCTGCCTATGACGTGAGTCGTCAGACGGTAAGGAAGGCATTGGGGCAGTTAGAGGATGAGCAGCTAGTGTATGCTGTCCATGGCAAGGGAACCTTTGTAAAGCCAAGACTGTTTTCGCCTAAGAATGCAAAAAATATAGCGGTGGTTACCACCTACAAATCCAACTACATTTTTCCGAGAGTAATACAGGGTATTAACAGAGTGCTGCAGGACGAAGGATATAATATCATCCAAAAGACTACCAACAATTCTCGTACAGTAGAGGGTGAGATATTAGAAGAACTGTTGTGCAACGATCTGGCGGGACTGATTGTGGAGCCTGCCCAAAGTGCCATATCCTGTAAGCACAATGCACTGTATCAGCAGATGGATGTGTATGGTATTCCTTATGTGTTTATTCAGGGATGCTTTGAAGAAATGATGGACAGACCACATGTTATGCTTGATGATGTGGAAGGGGGATACAGGATTACCCAGCATCTCATCAACAAGGGGCATAAATCCATCGTTGGAATATTTAAGATTGACGATTATCAAGGTAAGATGAGACATAAGGGCTATGCCAAGGCATTACAGGAGGCAGGGCTATACTATGACCCGGACAAGGTGATTTTTTATCATAATCAGGACAAGGTAGCCAAGCCAAGAACCCAGGTGCTTAGCATGATTAACGATATAGATGCTGTGGTGTGCTATAACGACGAGGTCGCCTCAGAGATAATTCGTGCCTGTAAGGAAGAAGGCAGAAGGGTGCCAGAGGATATAGCTGTAACGGGCTTTGACTATTCCTTTATTGCAAGAAGTGAGGAGATTACAACTGTTAACCATCCACAGGAGGAGTTAGGAAGAGCAGCGGCTCAGCTTTTGTTGGAATTGATAGAAAAGGGAAGCGTCAGTGAGTCATCTGTTACATTACGACCTGTAGTGGTGGAAGGTAAGACGGGATGATAACTTGTACAAATATAAAAAACAGGTGTACAAGTTTAAACCTTAGAAAATAGAATATTGTGAATAAAAAATAATACAACTTGTATGTTATGGTGTACAAGTTGTATTATTTTATTTAAGAGGATATTTTGCGCCATAGAGGAGAACTATGGCAGATTGGGAGGGAAATACTAATGAAAAACAACAGGGATTACAAGTTTTGGTTTTGTACAGGTTCACAGGATCTGTATGGTGATGAGTGCTTAGCTCATGTGGCTGCACACTCAAAGGAGATTGTTGAGGCTTTAAACAAGTCTAATCGTCTTCCTTTTGAGGTAGTGTGGAAGCCAACCATGATAACCAATGAAGTAATTCGCAATACCTTCAACGAAGCAAACAATGACCCAAGCTGTGCAGGTATCATCACATGGATGCATACATTTTCGCCAGCCAAGTCTTGGATTCTTGGACATCAGGAACTTAGAAAGCCACTTTGCCATCTTCACACACAATATAATCGTGAGATTCCTTATGAGACCATGGACATGGATTTCATGAACGAGAATCAGGCAGCACATGGTGACAGAGAGTATGCACATATCTTATCAAGAATGGGGATTGAACATAAGATAGTAGTTGGATACTGGGCTGATGAAAATGTTCAGGACAAGATTGCTTCATGGATGCGTACAGCAATAGGTATCCTGGAGTCAAGCCATATCAGAGTAATGAGAGTGGCAGACAATATGCGCAACGTAGCTGTAACAGAAGGAGATAAGGTGGAAGCTCAGCTGAAGTTTGGCTGGGAGATAGACGCTTATCCTGTGAATGAGATTGCTGAGGCAGTTGCTGCTGTTGGACAATCGGATGTCAATGCTTTGGTTGATGAATACTATGAAAAATACGACATAGTGTTGGAAGGCAGAGACCCTGAGGAGTTCAAAAAGCATGTTGCAGTTCAGGCTCAGATTGAGATTGGATTTGAGAGATTTTTGGAGGAGAAAAATTATCAGGCCATCGTTACACACTTTGGAGATCTTGGCGCTTTAAAGCAGCTGCCAGGACTTGCAATTCAAAGACTTATGGAAAAAGGCTACGGTTTTGGCGCAGAGGGTGACTGGAAGGTTGCTGCCATGGTACGCCTTATGAAGATTATGACTACAGGCATGAAGGATGCAAAGGGTACTTCGATGCTTGAGGATTATACTTATAATTTAGTTAAAGGTAAGGAAGGAATCATTCAGGCACATATGCTTGAGATTTGTCCAACAATAGCTGAGGGTCCTATCCAGATAAAGTGTCAGCCACTTTCCATGGGTAACAGAGAAGACCCTGCCCGTCTTGTGTTCCAGTCAAAGGAAGGCAAGGGCATTGCTACATCGCTTATTGATTTAGGAAACAGATTCCGACTTATCATTCAGGATGTTGATTGCCGCAAGGTTGAGAAGCCACTACCAAAGCTTCCAACAGCTATCAACTATTGGTGCCCACAGCCTGATTTTTATACAGGCACAGAGGCATGGTTGTTAGCAGGCGGTGCCCACCATACAGCATTTACTTATGACCTTACTGCTGAGCAGATGGGAGACTGGGCAAATGCTATGGGTATCGAGGCAGTCTACATTGACAAGGATACTAAGATCAGAGACTTCAAGAAGGATCTGGCTTTAGGAAGTATATTATACAAATAGAGTACCGGGCCAAGGCGCCTGAGTAAGAAGGAGAAGAAACATGAAAATTTTTATCGACACAGCCAACATTGAAGACATCAGAAAAGCAAATGACATGGGTGTAATCAAGGGTGTTACAACCAACCCTTCACTCATCGCAAAGGAAGATGGAAGACCTCAGGAGGAAATCCTCAAGGAAATCGCTTCTATCGTGGATGGACCAATCTCAGGAGAGGTTAAGGCTACTACTGTTGATGCAGCAGGCATGATTGCAGAAGGACGCGAAATAGCAAAGCTCCATCCAAACATGGTTGTAAAGATTCCAATGACAGTAGAAGGTCTTAAGGCTGTGAAGGTATTATCAGCTGAAGGTATCAAGACAAATGTTACACTTATTTTCTCAGCAAACCAGGCACTTCTTGCAGCTGAGGCAGGCGCAACATATGTTTCACCATTCCTTGGAAGATTAGATGATATCAACATGGCAGGCATTGATCTCATTCAGGACATCGTACAGATTTTTGATAACTATGGTTATGAGACAGAGGTTATTGCAGCATCAGTACGTAATCCGATTCATGTAACTGACTGTGCTCTTGCAGGCGCGCACATTGCGACTATTCCTTATGGAGTAATCGAGACAATGACAAAGCACCCACTTACAACACAGGGTATTGAGAAGTTCCAGAAGGACTATATCGCAGTATTTGGCAAGTAATATTAGCGGGCATGCCTCGTTAGAGGAGATAATGTATTGGGAGGTAAATATGAATATTAATGAAGTTATTGCTAAGGGCTATACAGCCCTTGGCATTGAATTTGGCTCTACAAGAATCAAGGCAGTTCTTGTTGATGGCAATAATGAAGTAATAGCCCAGGGGGATCATGAGTGGGAGAATCATCTTGTAGATGGTATCTGGACATATCCACTTGAGGAAGTATGGGCAGGACTTCAGGATTGCTATGCCAAGCTGAAAAAGAACGTGTACGACAAGTACGATGTAAAGCTTACAACTATAGGAGCTATTGGTTTTTCTGCAATGATGCATGGATATCTTGCATTTAACGAATCAGGAGAATTGTTAGTTCCATTCAGGACCTGGAGAAACACCATAACAGGTGAGGCAGCAGCTTTGCTTTCAAAGGAGCTTAATTTTAACATGCCTCAAAGATGGAGTATCTCTCACTATTATCAGGCAATCCTTTCAAAGGAGCCTCATGTTCCAGATGTTGCATATTTCATGACTCTTGCAGGCTATGTTCATTATATGATGACAGGCAAAAAGGTCATAGGTGTGGGCGAGGCCTCTGGAATGTTTCCTATAGACTCAACGACAGGACAGTATGATACCAGGATGCTGGAAAAGTTTAACGCACTTGCACAAGCCAAGGGTATCAAGACCAGGGTCGAAGATCTCATGCCACGTGTAGCATCTGCCGGTGAAGATGCAGGTGTTCTTACAGAGCAGGGAGCAAAGCTTCTTGATCCAAGTGGAGATCTGGTACCAGGTATAATTATGGCACCACCAGAAGGTGATGCAGGAACAGGAATGACAGCTACCAACGCTGTGTCGGTTGGAACAGGTAATGTGTCTGCCGGAACATCGGTATTTTCAATGGTAGTATTAGACAAGCCACTTTCTAAGGCTTATGAGCAGATAGATATGGTAACAACACCTACAGGTGAGGCAGTTGCCATGGTTCACTGCAACAACTGTACATCTGATTTGAACGCGTGGGTAGGTTTGTTCAAAGAGTCGTTAAACCTCTTTGGCATAGAACCATCCATGGATGATTTATATGGCAAGCTCTACAACAAGGCTCTTACAGAAGATGCAGATTGTGGAGGAATGGCAAGCTTTAACTACTTTGGCGGTGAGCCTGTGGTTGACTGCAACGAGGGACGTCCTATGTTTGTCAGAAAGCCAGATGCCAAGTTTACACTTGCCAATTTTATGAGATCTAATCTCTACGGAGCATTAGGCGTATTAAAGGTAGGAAATGATATTCTTCTCAAGGAAGAACATGTACCTATCAAGTCCATTACAGGACATGGTGGATTTTTCAAGACAAAGGGCGTAGGTCAGTCAGTGCTTGCTGCTGCACTTAATGCACCTATTACTGTTATGGCAACAGCAGGAGAAGGCGGTGCCTGGGGAATGGCTATTCTTGCAAACTACTGTATCCGTGAAGACAAGTCTATGACTTTACAGCAGTATCTTGATGAGAAGGTATTTGCTGGCCAGGAGTCAAGCACTCTTATGCCAGATAAGGCCATGGTAGAAGGCTTTGATGCATATATGATTGGCTATAACAAGGCACTTGCAGCTGAAAAGGCAGCTGTATTAAACTACTAAGAGGTAAAGGCTATGTTAGAGGAATTGAAAAGACAGGTGTATGAAGCCAATATGGAACTTCCAAAGAGAGGTCTTGTTACCTATACCTGGGGAAATGTATCAGGTATAGACAGAGCATCTGGTATTTTTGCCATCAAACCAAGTGGAGTTGAGTATGAAGATCTTACTCCAGACGACATGGTGTTGGTTAACCTCAAAGGAGAGGTGGTAGAAGGACGCTATAAGCCAAGTTCGGACACTGCTACTCATGTAGAACTCTACAAGGCTTATGAGAATATAGGCGGTGTGGTTCATACTCATTCGACCTATGCTGTAGCCTGGGCTCAGGCAGGACGCGATATACCTTTATATGGCACAACTCACGCAGATTATTTTTGTGGACCTATTCCATGCACCCGCAATCTCACACCAGAGGAGATTGAGGAAGCCTATGAGATTAATACTGGAAAAGTAATCATTGAAACCTTCGACGGCAGAGGAGTAAATACAAAATATGTTCCAGGTGTTATCTGCAAGAATCATGGACCATTTACCTGGGGCAAAGATGCAGACCAGGCTGTATATAACGCTGTTGTGCTGGAAGAGGTAGCTAAAATGGCTCTATTTACAGAGCAGGTTAATCCGCAGGTTGCACCAGCTCCTGATTGTATCAGAGACAAGCACTTTAATCGTAAGCACGGCGCAAATGCCTACTACGGACAATAGACTCCCAATGCCTGGCTTCTCGTAAGCCTATTTGAAAGGCTAAGGGAGTTGGAGGTTATGGAAAAAATATTCATTTTCACCGAACCAAATATAAGCGCAGAATCTCGGCAGCAATGTCGAGATTTTGCGCTGCATTTATGTGAGGATAATTATCAGGCTGTATTTATAGACGACGCAGAGGAAGCAAAGCGGCTGGCATCAGACAAAAAGCCGGTAATCGCTGTAGAATTTCCTGAATCTAAGAATAAGACGCCAGTAGATTATATTATTTCAAACCCAGGGGAATTGTGGTTTGAAGATATAGAGGAATATTATCTCAGGTCACAGGACAAGCCTCTTTTTATTTTAGAGACAAAAAGATGCTATATCAGAGAGTTTTCCATGGAAGATTTGGACGACTTGTTTGAGCTTTATTCAAATCCCAAAACAACGGCCTATATAGAGGGGCTTTTTGAGTATGATGAGGAGAAAGCCTACCAGAGAAATTATATAGATCTCATATATAAGCTCTATGGTTTTGGGATGTGGCTGGTTTTTGAAAAGAATACAGACAGACTCATCGGAAGAGCTGGAATAGAAGTAAGGCAGACCTGTAAGAGAGCAAATCAGGCAGAGTTAGGATATTTGATTGATCCTAAATACTGGCATCAGGGCTACGCAACAGAGGTTTGCTCTGCTATAATTGAAACAGCACGATTAAGATATGGGATAGACAGCTTTTTAGCCCGTTGTAATAGAGAAAATACGGCTTCGCAAGCCACATTACGCAGACTGGGGTTTACCAACATGGGACATTTTGAGGATATGGATGACCTGTGGCAGCTTTAGGGGGATTATGTTATGCAATATTATTTATTTGTACATTTTAAGGAGAAGCTTACTCCTGACGGAGAACAGGTGTATTTTGGCCTAAGCAAGGATGGCTACAACTGGGAGTCTGTTAATGAAGGACGTCCGGTATTATATTCTGTTTTGGGAGAGCGAGGAGTCAGAGATTTTACTATAGTAAGAGCTAAAAACGGCAAGTTCTATATATTGGCAACTGATCTTTGTCTGGCTTACGAGATGACCAGGACTTACCATGAGAGCTGGTGTCTTATCAAAAGAGAGGGTTCTCACAACCTTATGCTTTGGGAATCTGATGATTTGTGTCATTTTAAGCCTCAAAGAGAGATTACTGTGGGTCATGAAAACGGTGGTTGCTGTTGGGCACCGGATGTAATATATGATGAGGAAAATGATGACTATATACTTCACTGGTCGTCGCCTCGTATGCATATGGACTGCAAGGAATATATAGATGGAATGAAGATGTGTATCTGGTATTCCCGCACCAAGGATTTTAAGACCTTTACAGAAGCTAAGATACTATATGAAAAGGAAGATTCCGGAATTATAGATTCTTGCATGATAAAAGAAAATGGCAGGTTTTATTTGTTTGTTAAGAGCGAAAAGCATCCATGTGGAGTGATTTTACTTCAATCTGACAAGATTACTGGACCATTTTCTCGCATGAATCAGTTTGATGAGGAGATGGCAAAGCTTGCCGGAGGTGCAGGCAACTATGAGGCTCCTTGCATTTATAAGCTTGATAAGGGAGGCTATGTATTAAATCTTGATTTCTTTGGTTTGCCGGGAAAAGGTCAGGGGTATGTACCTTTTGTGGCAGATACCATGGCATCCGGTGTATTTAGAAGAAGCGACAAGGATTTCTCTTATCCATATGGGTTCAAGCACGGTACTATTTTGCCGATTTCTGAAGAGGAATATGAGCGTATCAAAACCTTTGATTATGATAATGAACAGTACAGAAAGTAGCCGTTTAGCGGCTGCTTTTTTATTTTGAGCCAATATTATGGATATGTATGGGACAAAAAAACATTTGTAATAAAAAATTTAAATATCATGTCTAAAATCAAAGATTTTTAACAGATAAAACATGATTTATATGTATATTCTACTTGGGAGAATATCTTACGGATGGTTTTATGGCTAATATTATTCAGGAATTCGTAGATAGGTTTACAGGTAATTTTACAAGAGTAAGAGATTTGGATCAATCCTTTGCTGATTCAGGAGAGAATTTTCATGAGTGGGAGCTGGGAGTGCTTACTCGCTCTGCAGAAATGCGTCTTATTTTTCAAGACAATGAGAAGCTTTTTGAAGAGGTAAAGGAATATATGAGTCAGGAGCTGGATGATGATACAGCTCTTGAGATTTATCATGCCATAGAATCGTTGTATCTGGGGTGCTACGATGATCTGGTTGTAATGCGCCTGATATGCACTCCTGTATTAGAGTACTATAAGAAAAAGAAGGATTACGATAAAGTCATCTTATTAACGGCAGCACTGGGCTTTGAAAACTATGATTTTTTTGGAAGAATGCTGGGCGGTGAGGAATATATTCATATATCGGTAGAGTATTACAAGCAGATAGTTGAGCTTGCCAATCTGTATTCTCAGATAACAGAGCAAAGTAGTCGTGTGCGTATTTTAACAGCCTATGGCAATCTGATTTCACCATTGGGAATGTTTGATCCTGAATCTCACAACACGGTGTTTGATTACTATAATGCTGCGCTAAAGCTTTACGACACTACTGCAAGGGCTATGGATGGAGATGTTTTGGATGGAATAATGCATCTGATGGATGCAAGTATTTTGGACTATGAGTGCAGAATACCAAAATTTTCCAAGGAGACGTTGGCGGAGTTTTCAGATGTAGTGGAGAGGCTCGAACGGGAAAATTGTTTTCTTGATGATGGGGGTGAGCTCTTCCGTGCCAGAATGAAGCTTGATGTGTACAATGGGAAAAAAGATGTGCTGCAAGCTATTGAAGAGATTATCGACTATATCAATAATATAGAAGAGCCAGATTATGAGTCTATAGAAGATGAATATCTGGAGGGCTATATTAATAATGCGTATAAGTGCGGCATCAATATATTTGAACTGTATGATTTGTATGATGTTCCAGATGAAAAAAGAAGAGAGTATACACCAAAGTTTGTTGCTTCAGTAACTCGAAAACTGGTACGTGTTCCATATAAAATCATGACTACATCTGTAAGTCAGGCATGTTCTATCTGGTTTACAAATGCTATAAAGAGATTGTACAGCTACGAGGATAAGAGGCAGTTTTTGATGCACATGATTCTGTGTCGTCAGCCTTATACCTATATTCACAGCAGAATGGTTCAGACACTGGCTATGACCATAGCAGGTAACATGCTTGCCAATGACAACCATTATTTTGATACAGTTAAGTTAAGAGAAGGAGAAAATCTCCAGGATTATATCAGCGAGGCTGCATTTTTACATGATATCGGAAAATGTGCTATTGCCGAAGTTATCAACAAGCAGTCAAGAAAGCTTGATGATATCGAGTTTACCATTATTAAAAAACATCCAGAGCTTGCTCTTGAGGTGGTAGGCAATGACGAGGATTTTATGGCGTATGCCGATGTTATTTTAGGTCACCATAAGACCTATGATGGCAAGGGAGGATATCCTGCAAGCTTTGATAACAGGGCCAGCACGGTGGCTCCCGTCATTGATTTGATATCCATCTGTGATGCCATGGATGCTGCTACTGATGTATACGGCAGAAACTACCATCCTGGCAAGAATTTTGATACGCTGTATGAGGAACTGGTAAGGGGCAAGGGCAGCAGATATTGCCCAGAGATTGTGGATTTTATTGGAGAAAACAAGGATCTTTACAGTGCACTCAAGGACTTGACAGAGAATTGCCGAGGCGAAATATATTACAGCGTGCACAGAGAGCTTGAAATGATCAAGAAGAATGAGAAATAATTCTGGATTAAGAAAAGACTGTTTCGGCAGTCTTTTTTTATTGTGCACTATTATAGAAATTAGTTTAGATTATTCTTAACTAATTTACAAAAATATAAAACACCTCTTGTTTGAGGCATTCTACAGTGTTATTCTCTCTTTTAGAATCGGAGGATGATATTGTTATGAATTCTATTTATAAAAGGCTGAGTGCTGCTGTAATGGTGGCAGCCTTGGGGGTGTGTATGGTGTCCTGCAATTTTGCCAAGGAAAGCTATGATTTTCTGGTTAATTATGATGATGTAACTACAGGAGATGTATCTTCCAAGGGGGTGTCAGTACATGACCCATCAATCATTGCTTCAGGTGATACATATTATCTGTTTGGCTCTCATATGACTGCAGCGAAAAGTGAGGATTTGCTTAACTGGTCCATGGTAGCAGACGGATATTCCAAGACTAATCCTGTGTATGGTCAGATATATGATGTGTCAGATGATGCTTTTGCCTGGGCAGGCAGTGCAAAAAGTGAAGTTACAACAGATGACAAAAAGACACATGTTTGGGCACCTTCTGTTATTTACAACAAGGCCATGGACAAGTATGTGATGTACTATTGCACTTCTTCGACCTGGAACGCTTCAAACCTGTGCTATGGTATTTCAGATACCATTGATGGCAAATATGAATGGCAGGGAAGCCTGATTTGCTCAGGTTTTAATAATCAAAACATAGACAAGACAGATGTACTTGATTATGTAGATATGGAGTATGCAAAAAAACACTATGTCAAGGGCGGACAGTATAATTTTGAGGATTACCCTAATGCCATAGATCCAACTGTCTTTTATGATGCAGATGGACGTATGTGGATGGTATATGGCTCATGG
>JABUSV010000109.1 GCA_021442555.1 Pseudobutyrivibrio sp.
ACCTATACAAGATTATTAATGAGCAGTACAATAAACAAAATAGCTAAGTTCTCTGCGACAGCATTTTTCGCCAAATTGCCTGGAACAGACAATTGCTGATAAGGAATATTATTGTCAATGCAATAGTTGATAATAGCGATTTTTTCTTCGCATATGTTTTTAAGATTATATTCATCTTCATTTTCTATGGAAGCCAGTGTTTCAACATACATATTTCTTTCATTCTCCAATGCTTCATGGCTCTGAAAAGAGTTGTCGTGATATAAAAATGAAATAAATATGTTGCCGAAAACAAAAAAGATCAGCATTGCTATATACACTCGTCCGATTTTCATTTTTCTTAATTCGTTTATAACACTTATCACTTTTTATTCCTCAATAACTTGCAAATATTTTTTTTCAAGCTTTAATGAATCTTTATCTATATGCTTTATTACTTCCTGTATCCTGCCTTTATGTATCATGATAATCTCATCACATAATTCCACTAAGTCTCGCGTATCATGTGATGAAATAATAACAATCCTACTATCTGAGTGCATAAACTCTCTGATTATTGTTCTAATTTCCATTATCCCTGAAATATCTAGACCACAAGACGGCTCATCCAAAATCAAAACATCCGGATTATTCAGTAATGCAATGGCTATTCCTAATCGTTTTTTCATACCTATTGAGAAATCTTTGAATTTCTTTTTGTTATCTTCAATTCCAACCAGATTCAGCAAGTCTTCTATTCTTATTAAAGTACTGTTTTTTAAATAATTTGAAAATATAGTTAAATTCTCTCTTGCAGTAAGATTTTCATAAGCTGATGCATCCTCTATTAAAGTTCCTATACAAACATTATTCCCTGATACATATCCTGAATCAGCATTCACTAATCCACATAATATCTTCATTATTGTTGTTTTTCCTGCTCCATTTTCGCCCATCAAACCATATACCTTGCCCGGCTTAAATTCAAAGGATATATCATCTATAACAGGATATCCACCATAATGTTTTTTTATACCATTTACACATAAGCTATACATGAGTCATCCCCTTTTCAGCTAAATATTATCTTGCTAGCCAATGTAATAATCATCAATAGTGATGTTACTATTGAGAATAATTTAGTTGCTCTCTCTTTTGGAAAGAATTTATAGCTCGTATAATAAACAATCAAAAATAATATCACAGCTACAAAATCCGCAATACTCAAACCCATATACGTTTTGCTTTTGACATTTAACACATTGAGAATTGTGGTCACTGCCGTTTTACCATTAGGTAAACATAACAGCAAAGCAATACTTGCTATCCCCATTCCTTCCCATAATTTAATAAAACTACTTTTTATATTAGTATTCATAATAAACCAATTTCCCTTTCTCAATACGATATTGGAATCTCATATACTTTTGCTGATACTCCTCAATATGAGTTGCAATAAGTGCAATCCCGCCGTGCTCAACAAAATCATTTAGCATTGTCTCAGCATTTTTCTGCGCCATTGCATCCAATGATGAAAATGGTTCATCAAACAAAATCAATTGAATTTCCATGGCAAATACAACACATAGAAATAGCTTATACCGCATGCCTAAAGAGTATTCTTTAACCAATTTATTAAGTTCCTGATCTAAACAATAAGTTTTGAGATTATCATATACCTTATCTTTGTCCTTCACCTCAAGCACTTCAACCAATAAATCTATGTTTTCAGCCCCTGTAAGATAATCATATAAATAAGGAGTTTCTTTCAAATACAAAATCCTGTCTTTTAATTGATTAAAATTATCTACTTTTTCATCAAACCACTTAATATCACATGCTTGTCCATCTGTAATCAATCCTGCCATTAGACGCATAAGAGTCGTTTTCCCCGCGCCATTATCTCCAGTAAGAAGATAGCTTCTTCCCTTTTTTAAGCAAATATTTGTTCCATCAAATACAGGTATTTTGTTCTGGTATGAAAAGCTTAAATTCTCAACTTGTATATATTCTTTCATAAAACACCTCGCTTAATATTCATTCATCCAATACATTTCTGAAATGTAATACTCGATATGTGCTGCAAGAACGCATAATAAAACAACTAAAAGCACTAGTACAACCACAATAGCCATAATCCTAATCATAGCCATCCACTTGTTAATATTGCTTTTTCTTATGAAAACATTTAAAACAGCATACCAACAAAATACTGGCAGTATAGTTGCACACAAACAACAACTTGTTTCAATTAAAGCATGTGGAAAGAATCCCAATACTACCCCCTTCATTCCATAATCACGAAACAGAACTACAATTCCATGTCCGACTATTTTTCCATAGGATGTTGCAAAGAATAAACTATATATTCCAAACGATATAAAGCCATTTTTTATAGAATTAAAAAGCACTGTAATATTATTCTGAAATATATCCTCCTCATAAAGAATTGCGAACTGATAATTACTCGGAAAATTACTTTCAATGATTATTCCTATACCAATCCCTAACAATATGGCAATAACGCAAATTAAAATGGTTTTTTTTAGGCTTGCTAAGATTAATCTATTTCCCATATTTTATTAAACTTCTACTTAATACAACCAACGATAGTATTAAACTTAAAATAACAGTATAAACGATAAAACATATCACAGTTTTTTCTGAAAACAATACTTTACCTATGATTTCATTAAACACAGACATCAAAAACGGTGCGCATAATAATCCAACTGGAACGGAAGTCAATTGATTCAACATGGATAGACTAATCTTTTTTGTTCCAAATTCTTCATACTCAATATAAGTTCCTCTGTAATAAAACATCCAATACAAATGTAAAAATGCAGTAAGGGTACTAGTCCCAATGGCAATGATTACTATAACAGGCATTAATGAATATTCCTTACATATTGCCGCTATTATCTCAAACACCACGATTGAAAATAGAACAGATGGCAACGAAAGCCACATCATAAGTTTTAGCTTCTTTGAAAACAACCATTTGGTATCTTTATTGCACTTTTTAAATAACTCCAGGTTGTTTAATTCTGCGTGATAAAACAACATAAATGACATATTTTGAAAAATAAATTTCTCTATTACAGCAATTTCAAATACTAATGCTGTTATCATTATTGTTTTTGCATCCATCAATGTATTGTTGTTATTAGCCATGCTTACAATATATATAGCAACTAATATCGTTGTGTTGGGAATCAAAAAAGCAAGATTCGAATTATATTTCCACAAATCTCTTCTTCTACCAATAATAAGCAAATCACTTTTTACTTTAATATCTCTACATAATCTTGCAAGACATAGAACCCACTTGCTTTTCCATATATGCGTATATTCCTCTCCACAGAATAAACAGCGAGATTTCTGACAATTTCTATATTGCAGTAAAACGTATAATAATTCTATGCTTGTAATAATTCCGCTCATCCATAGTAAAAGTTCCTTAAAAATCATACTTGCATATATTTTTATTACCTTCTCTATTTGATTAATGTAACTTATTAAATCTTGTTTCGACCACATCACACATCGAAATAAATATGTCATAACCAATACTAAAGCAATTGTCTTAATTATATATATGATGTTTCCATACGTATCCTTGTTGTGTTTTTTTGTATCCTGGTTAGACATCCCCAAAAACATGGAGCAATATGTAAGTAATACAGCCGTTATTTGGAAAACCATAATGAATATATTCTTTTTTAAAAATAGAGGATATATAAAACATGGAATAAAAACCATTGGATTATTAACCATATTAAGAATACTGTATGCTATAGCATTCGTTACTATTGCAGCTTTATTCTTGTAACCATACACAAACATGGTCTGCTCATATAATGAATCAAATGTTTTAAAATCTCTCTTTGACTGAAAATACGACTGCAATAATGCTAGCGCAGAAAAATACAGAAAAAAAAGATAGCCATCGAAGATTTCAGAAGCTGCTATAGCTAACAATATTAATAATATCCCTCCACTCATTTGCAACATCATTGACAATAAAACTGATATACAAAGCGGAATCTCTCTATTGAAATACTCATTTATACTCATGCAATTATCATAATAATGACCCATAATGACATTCTTTACCATTTTTAGACACAGCATAATTGCTTTATTATCTCCTACTACTTTATTTCTAATAAGAATATGGGGGATAAATCTATCCCCCTTTTGCATTTTTACCAAACCACTGCTTGAACAGCTAAGTGTCTTTTATAAAATGCCAACACTGTTGCACATACATAATCTGCTGATGCCAAAAGTGCTGATAATGAACCAGCACTAAGACAGGCTGCAATAAATGAACACGCAATAAACGCATAACCATAATCGTTTATTGCATCACAAATTGTCTGTGCTGCACCACTTGATATGCCTAAAAATCCTGCTACATCCATATCTTATCCTCCTTCCTATAATCATTTATTTACACACAAATAAAAAAGCCTATATAATTTGTCTTGATGCTTTGTTAAATGTGCATATTAGAAATCCAATAGCATATACTCATTAAATTGAATTTCTTTTTATATAATTCATACTATTAATCGTTATCAAGAATTTCAATGATAACTCCTTGAACGACCTTATAACTCCTTGAACGGCATATAATTACAAAAAAAGGACCGCTTTTCAAAGCGATCCTCACATATTTTTATACGTATTTTACTACATCGCAGCTTTCATGCTTCTGACATACTCAGCCACAACATCTGCTGCGTCCACACCGTGTTGTCCTATCTGTTTTACAATGGCAGAACCTACGATTACACCGTCTGAATCCTTGGCCATTTTAGCTGCCTGTTCCGGGGTTGAGATTCCAAATCCTACTGCACATGGGATATCAGGATTCGCTTTGCGCACCAGCTGAATCATTCCTCCAACATCAGTTGTGATGTTGCTTCTGACTCCAGTAACTCCAAGAGAAGATACACAGTATACAAATCCCTCCGCCGCCTTTGCTATCATCTCCACACGAGAATCTGAGGTAGGAGCTATTAGACTGATAAAATCCATATCTACTGCTCTGAAAAATGGTGCAAATTCTTCTTTTTCCTCAAAAGGAACATCCGGCAGGATGATTCCATCCATTCCTGCCTCTTTTGCATTTTGGGCAAATCTTTCAATGCCATAAGAATACACTACGTTGGCATAGGTCATAAAAACAAAAGGTATATCTGTTATTTCTTGTCTGATCTCTTTTACCATGGCAAAAATATCATCTGTAGTCACTCCATTGGACAATGCTCTGATATTAGCAGCCTGAATCACTGGCCCCTCTGCTGTAGGATCTGAAAATGGTATGCCAAACTCAATCAGGTCTGCTCCTGCTGCTGCCAATTCTTTGATTATTTTTTTGGTGGTATCAATATCTGGGTCCCCACAGGTTACAAAAGGGATAAATGCCTTTTTATTTTCAAATGCTTTTCTTATCTTACTCATTGATATCTTCTCCTTGGTATCTTGCAATGGCCGCACAGTCCTTATCACCACGACCTGATATGTTTACTACTATTATCTTGTCCTTGTCCATGGTTGGCGCAAGCTTGATGGCATGAGCCAAAGCATGGCTTGACTCGATGGCTGGAATGATACCCTCTACCTTGGACAGATATTCAAATGCATGTACCGCCTCGTCATCTGTAACAGGAACATACTGGGCTCTTCCTGTGTCATGTAACCATGCGTGCTCAGGCCCGATACCTGGATAATCGAGACCTGCTGAGATGGAATACACCGGTGCTATCTGGCCGTACTCATCCTGACAAAAATAAGACTTCATACCATGGAATATTCCAAGTCGTCCTGTACTAATGGTGGCTGCTGTCTCGAAGGTATCTACGCCTCTTCCTGCTGCTTCACATCCAATGAGTGCCACGCCTTCGTCTTCGATAAAATTATAAAAAGCACCCATGGCATTACTTCCACCACCCACACAGGCAATAACTGCATCAGGAAGTCGTCCCTCAGCTTCTAACATCTGCTGCTTTATTTCCTTTGAAATAACAGCCTGAAAACCTCTTACAATTGTAGGAAATGGATGTGGGCCCATAACAGAACCAAGGCAGTAATGAGTATCGTCTATACGTGAGGTCCACTCTCTCATGGCCTCAGACACGGCGTCCTTTAAGGTGGCAGTTCCAGTTGTAACAGGAATTACTTCAGCCCCAAGAAGTCTCATCTTGTATACATTAAGCGCCTGACGCTTTGTATCCTCTTCACCCATGAATACCACGCACTCCATTCCCATGAGAGCTGCAGCTGTGGCTGTTGCGACACCGTGTTGGCCCGCTCCTGTCTCTGCTATGAGTCTGGTCTTGCCCATCTTTTTAGCCAGCAATGCCTGACCCAACACATTGTTGATTTTGTGCGAACCTGTATGATTGAGATCTTCTCTTTTGAGATAGATTTTCGCACCTCCTAAGTCTTCTGTCATCTTTTTTGCAAAGTACAGACGACTTGGTCTATTGGCATAGTTGTTAAACAGATCCTCCAGTTCCTTATTAAACTCAGGATCGTCCTTGTAGTGATTGTAAGCTGCCTCAAGCTCAATAACTGCATTCATTAGTGTCTCTGGTATGTACTGTCCTCCGTGTACTCCAAAGCGTCCGATTTTGTTTTCCATGATTACTCTGCTTCCTTTATTTTTTTTATTATTTGTCTTATCTTCTCTTCGTCCTTGACCTTGTCTGTCTCCACGCCGCCTGATATATCAAGCATCGTTGCCCCTGTATTCATAGCTTCATTAAGGTTATCGAGGTTAATGCCACCGGCCAGCCCATAGGCTCTTTTAACCCCATCTAAAAGACTCCAGTCAAAAGTTTTGCCTGTGCCCTGTCCTGCATCCAATATTACATAATCCGCCAGGCTTTCATTTGCTTTTTTTACATCCTCTGACGTTTTTACCTGAATGGCCTGCCATACAGGTATTCCTTCGGGAATCAAGCTTTTTAGTGTTTTGATATAGCTATTATCTTCATGTCCATGGAGCTGAGGTATATCTATAAGCCCTTCTGAAATAAGCTTGGCCACCTCATCCTCTGGCTTGTCAACCAGCACTCCCACCGCTTTTATTTCCTTACTAAGACCAAGCTTGAGAGCCCTGAGCTTGACCTTCGTTATGTTTCTGTGGCTCCTTGGAAAATCAATGACAAAACCTGCATAATCAGGATGACTTTCATTAACCGACACAATGTCCTCTTGCCGAAAGAGACCACATATCTTAACTTGTTTCATACTCCTACCTTGCAGATGCTCTAAACTTATCCAAGAGTGCGCCTTTATCCTTGGCTCGCATCAACACCTCTCCCATAAGCACTGCATCTGCTCCTATACTCTTTAGTTCTGCTACATCCTCTGGCTTGCTGACTCCTGATTCTGCCACATACAAAGCATTAGCTGGAATCATATCTCTTAGCCTTTTGGCATTTGAAAAATCTACGCTGAAGTCTTTGAGATTTCTATTGTTAACACCTATCAGCGTTGCTCCTACCTCTGATGCCATCTTAATCTCAGTCTTGTCGTGAGTCTCCACCAGCGCTGACAATCCCAGATCTGTAGCCAGTCTCAAATATCTGTCGAGAGTCTTTATATCCAGCAATGAACAAATGAGAAGCACAGCATCTGCCCCCATGGCCTTTGCCTGATATATCTGATATTCGTCCACTGTAAAATCTTTGCGAATTATAGGTGTTCCAACACTACGTCGGATTTCCTTAAATATCTCATCTGAGCCTAAAAACCATTTGGGTTCAGTGAGACAGGAAATACAGTCAGCATTTGCCTTCTCATACTTTGTTGCTATTAAAAGATAGTCAAAGCTCTCATCGATAATTCCCTTGGAAGGAGATGCTTTTTTTACCTCACAGATAAAGGACAGCTCCTCCTTTGCCAATGCTTTTTCAAAGGAAAAAGCTTCCCGATTAAACTCGCAAGCTGCAGCAAGTTCTTTAATTGCGCCAAGGGATATTTTTTCCTTATCTGATTCAACACGTTTTTTTGCATAATCAGCTATTTCATTAAGTATTGTCATAACATTTCCTATTTATTGCTAACCTCTATTAATGTCTCAAGAGTCTTTGCCGCTACTCCTGAGTCTATGATCTCTGCCGCAAGCTTCACACCACTTTCAATACTGTCTGCCTTTCCACCAATATATAATGCAGCTCCAGCATTCATAAGTACAGCGTTTCTCTTATATCCTCGTTCCTTACCACATAGAATATCTCTGGTAATCTGAGCATTTTCCTCTGGTGTGCCTCCAACCAGATCCTCTTTTTTACAACGAGCAAATCCATAATCTTCTGGCTTAATTACATAGTTTTTCATCCAGCCATCCTTGAATTCACATACAGTTGTTGGTGCACTAAGAGATATCTCGTCTAATTTGTCCTGACCATACACTACCATTCCTCTTGTCACTCCCAGGTTGATAAGAACCTGCGCTAAGGGCTGTACCAGATACTCATCATAGACACCAAGCAGCTGCATCTTAGGGCTTCCCGGATTAGTAAGGGGGCCTAAGATATTAAACACTGTTCTAAATCCCAGTTCTTTTCGGATAGCTCCAACATACTTCATGGAGCTGTGATACTTCTGTGCAAAAAAGAAACACATTCCTGCTTCCTTTAGCAGTTCGATACACTTTTGGGGACTCTGGTCGATGTTGACTCCAAGAGCCTCCAGACAGTCTGCTGTTCCTGACTTGGAAGAAGCAGCTCTGTTACCATGCTTTGCAACCTTCATACCACCAGCGGCAGCCACCAGGGCTGAAGTAGTAGATATATTGAAGCTGTGTGCATTGTCTCCACCAGTTCCTACTATCTCAAAAACATCCATTCCCGTATCTACCTTGGTAGCATTATCTCTCATTGCTGCTGCACAGCCTGCTATCTCATCAGTAGTCTCAGCCTTGGCACTTTTTGTGGAAAGCGCTGCCAAAAATGCGGCGTTTTGTGTAGGAGAGGTCTCACCACTCATAATCTCATTCATTACGGTGTAAGCCTCATCATATGTCAGGTCTTCTTTACTTACTATTTTAACAATCGCTTCTTTTATCATGTCATTATGCTCCTATAAAATTCTCTAACATCTGCATTCCATCTGGTGTCATTATGGATTCCGGATGAAATTGCAAACCATATACGTCATAGTTTTTTGCCTTTACAGCCATTATCTCTCCATCATCAGCCCTTCCAATGATACTGAGTTCTTCTGGAAGAGTATCCTCAACAAGACTTAGGGAATGATATCTTGCCACTGGTATTGTTTCCTCAAGGCCGTCAAATATTGGACTGGTGTTATCTATCCTTGTCTTTGACTGTTTGCCATGCATCAAAGTCTTGGCATAGCTTACTGTTCCTCCAAAGGCTGTACAGATAGCCTGATGTCCCAGACACACCCCCAGTATCTTATACTCACCCTTCAGTTCCTTTACCACCTCTATGCATATTCCTGCATCCTCTGGCTTACCAGGTCCTGGTGACAGGATTATTGCCTCTGGATTAAGAGCTCTGATTTCTTCAACCGACATAGCGTCGTTTCTTATTACTTTTATATCTGGAGTTATAGTTCCTATCAGTTGGTACAGGTTGTAGGAAAAGCTGTCGTAATTATCGATTAGTAATACCATCACTCTACCTCCTGTGCTATGGTAAGTGCCTTAACAACAGCTGCTGCTTTGTTAATGCACTCTGTATATTCATTTTCCGGAACAGAATCCGCTACGATTCCCGCTCCACTTCTCACAAAGACTTTGCCGTTTTTCTTGTAGGCTAGTCTGATGGCGATACAGGTATCGAGATTGCCTGTAAAATCTATATATCCTATGGCACCTCCATATATTCCGCGCTTGTTATTTTCTATATCATTAATTAACTGACAGGCTTTTATCTTAGGTGCTCCTGACAAGGTTCCTGCAGGAAGGATAGCGTCTATGGCATCTAACGCATCCTTGTCATCTCTTATCTGGCCTTGCACTGTGGAGCCTATATGCATTACATGGGAATACCTCTGGATTTGCATATATTTTTCCACCTCAACAGTTCCAAACCTTGATATTTTTCCTATGTCATTTCTACCCAGATCTACCAACATATTATGCTCTGCCAGTTCCTTGGGATCAGATAAAAGTTCCTTTGCCAGCGCCTCATCTTCCTGAGTGGTCTTGCCTCTTGGTCTGGTTCCAGCCAGTGGGAAGGTGTGAAGTACGCCTCTGTCAAGCTTAACCAGCGTCTCTGGCGATGCACCTGCCACCTCCATGTCGGAGCTGGAAAAATAAAACATATAAGGAGACGGATTGAGAGTTCTTAGCACTCTGTACGCGTTAAAAAGACTACCCTCAAAGGAGGCTTCCATCCTGTTAGATAATACAATCTGGAAGATATCACCCTCCCTGATATGATGTTTGGCCTTGGCCACCATTTCACAGTACTCATCTTTTTCAAACATAGGCTTTATCTCAGAGGTAAGATGTCCTGCCTTCTCCTGTGAAGGGTTGCCGTTTTTAATGAGCTCCGCCATCTGCGTAAGCTCCAGCTCTGCCCGCCTATAATCTGTCTCTAATTCATCCAACACGATGTTGACTATCAGGATAATTTTCTGTCTGAAATTATCGTAGGCTATAACCTTGTCAAAGAGCATCAGATCTACATCCTTGAAGCCTTCTGTATCCCTGGAATCAAGGTTCAGGGATTTTTCTGCGTATTTCAGGTAGTCATAAGAAAAATAACCAACAAGACCACCAGTAAAGCTTGGAAGGCCATCTATTGCAGGAGCCTTCCAGCTTGCCAGAACCTGTCTTATATATTCGTTGGGATTATCTGTCTCAATCTGAAGCTCTCCCACACGCATCTTTCCATTCATGCAGCTGATTTCAAGCTTTGGCTGATATCCTAAAAATGTATATCTCCCCCACGTCTTGGAGTCTTCCACAGACTCCAACATATAGCAATGCGTAGAAACATTTTTTAATATACGCATCACCTCAATAGGTGTACGAATATCTGCCAGCATCTCCATGGCTACTGGAGCTATCTTATACTCTCCTGTAGTAGCAAACTGTTCTAACTGTTCCTTACTTGGGTATGCCATCTTATCCTCCTGTCTACTGTGCAAGTCATATCTTCTGTCCCAGGAGCTTTATATAAAAAAAGTCCTCGACAGAAATTAATCTGTCAAGGACGAATATACTATCCGCGGTGCCACCTTGATTTATAGCCCATGCTAAACACTTAACGAAGTACCATCATACTCCTGACAACTAACGTATGCCTCACGTCACCTCATACTCTCTAAAAATAGATTTCCTTGTGCCCTCAGCAGTCCATTCCACAGGCTCTTACTGCTACAATCACACCATCTGTAGCTCTCTCTTAGCTCGAGTGCCCTATGTACTCCTCTGCTTCATCGGTTTAAAGCGATATATTGTTTTGTTGGGTTGAATATTACCACGCTTAAATCTTTGTGTCAATCATTTTTCCATAAAATAATCAAATTATGCCATTAGTTCTTCACTCATGACGCGCAGTATTTTTTCCATTGTAACCAGTTCCTCTGGTGTAAATTTCTCTGATACACGTTCCATTACTGTGTTTAAGTACTGATAGCTGATGTTGTAATAATCCTTGTATTTATCTGTAACCTCCAGATAATAGATACGCTTGTCTTCCTTGGACTGAACCTTGTTAATATAGCCCTTGCGAATCAGATTATTTACCTTGTCCGCTGCATTGGATGAAGACAAGTTGGCAAACTCGGAAAACTCTGTAATGGTAGGTCTGTCAAGGGCATAGATGACTTCCATACAAAAGGTCTCCACAGTAGTAAGACTCGCTTCTCTGTCCTGCCATTTTTTAAATACTTCTCTATAAAAGTGCATCTTGAATTTTACATAGACATCATTAAATGCATCCCTTATCATATCTAATCTCCAATGCTATACTATTAGCTCATATCAATGGCAAAAGTAAGCTCTGCGCTGACTGCCAGCTTGCCATCTACATAAGCCTTGGCCTCTCCTATTCCAATAGGTCCCTTGCGGGTTATTATCTGACAAGTCAGTTCAAGTACGTCACCTGGTACAACCTGTCTTTTAAATCTGGCGTTTTTTATTCCACCAAACAACACAATTTTACTATTGTTATTTTCTTCTGTCAAAATAGCTACTGCCCCAGTTTGGGCCAGTGCCTCGATAATCAGTACTCCTGGCATTACCTGCTTTCCTGGAAAATGCCCCTGAAAAAACTCCTCATTGGAAGTAACACATTTTCTGGCAGTAGCACTGATGCCTGGCTCATAATCCAACACTCTGTCGATTAATAAAAAAGGATATCGATGTGGAAGAATATTCTTTATCTCATCTGATGACAGTTCTCTTTTTTCCATGTTATCTCACCTTCTTAAATATTATGGATGCATTGTGACCACCAAATCCCAGTGAGTTTGACATTGCATACTCTATCTTTGCTTCTCTTCCCTCATTAGGAACGATATCAAGGTCACACTGCTCATCAGGGACCTTATAATTGATAGTTGCAGGGATATAGCTGTTCTTGATTGCCAGAGCCATAATAACTGCTTCCACTGCTCCGCTGGCTCCTAAGAGATGTCCTGTCATGGACTTGGTTGAACTCACTGCAAGCTTATAAGCATGTTCCTTAAACGCAGTCTTGATAGCTGCTGTCTCACCCTTATCGTTGAGGGATGTAGATGTTCCATGAGCGTTTATATAGTCTATGTCTTCTGGTGCTATCTTTGCATCCTTAAGAGCGTTTTCCATACAAACTGCTGCCATGGCACCATCCTCTAATGGGGCAGTCACATGGTTTGCATCGCAGCTTGCTCCATAACCTACTACCTCACAGTAGATTTTTGCACCTCGATTAACTGCGTGCTCATATTCCTCAAGCATAAGAATCGCTGCACCTTCACCCATTACAAAGCCTCCACGCTCTTTGTCAAAAGGAATGGAAGCGCGGTTAGGATCCGTTGCTGTTGATAACGCATGCATGGATGTAAAGCCACCTATACCAAATGTGTTGATACAAGACTCTGAACCACCACACAAAAATACGTCCATATATCCATCTCTAATCTGTCTGAAAGCATCACCGATTGCATTGGTTCCGCTGGCACAGGCTGTTACAACTGTGGAACACATTCCATGAAATCCATGAGCTATTGCTATCTGACCTGCTGCCATATTGGTTATTGCCATTGGTACAAAATGAGGAGAAATCCTGTCAAAGCCCTTCTCTATACCCTTTTTTGCCTCATTGTAAATGGTAGTCAGTCCGCCAATACCGCTTGAAACCATTACCCCACAACGATTGGCATCTTCATTTTCTATATCAAGACCAGAGTCCAACATTGCTTCCTTTGCTGCAACAAGAGCATATACCACAAAGTCATCCATTTTTCTAAGCTTTGGTGCCTCTATATGCTCCAGTGGATCAAAATCTTTTACCTCTGCTGCAAGTGTCACCTTACGACCTGTAGTATCGTAGTGGGTGATTGGCGCCACGCCACACTTGCCCTGCTTTACTCCCTCAAAAAGTTCCTTTACATTATTTCCGATAGGGGTAATTGCACCCATACCAGTTACTACAACTCTTCTCACTGCATTACCTCCTTAAATAGCCATTCCGCCGTCTACACAGAATACCTGGCCTGTAATATAGCTGCTCTCATCTCCTGCCAAAAAAGCCACCATGTTGGCTATGTCCTCTGGACTTCCCATTCTCTTAAAAGGAATCTTCTCAACCAAAGCCTGCTTGCCTGCTTCTGAAATAGCATCTGTCATATCCGTTGCTATCATGCCCGGTGCCACAGCATTTACCCTTATATTCTTGGTAGCCACTTCTCTTGCCATGGACTTGGTCATGCCTATAACTGCTGCCTTGCTGGCAGAATAGTTTACCTGTCCTGCGTTTCCAAGCACACCAGAGACGCTGCTCATATTGATGATACTGCCACATTTCTGTCTAAGCATAATCCTTGTGATACCTCTCATCATGTAAAAAGGTCCATTGAGATTAACAGAAAGCACTTCTTCTAAATCCTCATCTGACATCTTCATCAGCAGTCCATCTCTTGTAATTCCTGCATTGTTTACAAGTACATGTATAGCGCCATCTCCAAACTCAAGAGCCTTGGCAATAAGCATCTCACAGTCTTCTTTTCTGCTAGCATCAGCCTTGACACACAAAGCCTTTACTCCTAATTCTTCACAGGCCTTCTCTACTTCCTTAGCCTGCTCATCATTGCTTCTGTAGCTGAAAACTACATCCATATTTGCTTTGGCCAGTCGAAGACAGATGGCTTTTCCAATACCTCTGCTGCCTCCTGTGACCAATGCTACCTTTCTATCTGACATTTCTACTCGCCTACTATTTTTATAAAATCGTCTACTGTGTTAATTGTTGTTACGTTTACTTCCACGCCGCAGTCTCTTGCTGTCTTTTTCAAGAAACCCGACACCACGTTGCCTGGTCCAATCTCTATAAAATCCCTATATCCCTTGCCCAGGATAGCTCTTAAGTCATCTTCAAGATGAACGCTTGATTGTATCTGCTGAATAAGACTTTCCTTCAGGTTAGTATCTTCTGCCTTAAAATCTCCTGTCACATTTAAGGCCACTGGGATATTTGGAGTTTGGAAGTTTATGTTGTGAAGATACTCGCCTAACCTATCCCCTGCCTGCGCCATGAACTTAGTGTGGAAGGGACCGCTTACATTTAAGCGCACACATCTTTTTGCACCCATGGTTTTAAGCCTCGCCTCTGTGTCTGCCACAGCTTCCTCGTCTCCGCAGATTACATACTGTCCTGGGCAATTATAGTTGGCTACTGTCACGTAGCCCTGACCCTGATAGTCCTTACATGCTGTTGTTACATCTTCCATTGAAACACCTAGAATTGCGCTCATAGTGCACTCTAAGCCCTCTGCTGCCTTGGCCATCTCACGGCCCCTGTATGCTGTCATGGCAACATAATCCTTTGCTTCAAATACACCTGCTGCAAACAGTGCCCCATACTCGCCTAATGACAATCCTACTGCCGCCTCAGGCTTTACTCCCGCTTCCATAAGAAGCATTGTGATACCTGCTGCAAAAATTGACATACATGGCTGAGTGTATTCTGTTAATGAGAGAGTCTCAATAGGTCCCTCATTCATCAACTTTTTATGATCAAAATCCAGCTTAATGCTGTCTACAAAATCTCTGTATGTGTCATATTTCTCATAGAAATCCTGACCCATTCCTACCTGCTGGCTTCCTTGTCCAGCGTATAAAAATACTGGCTTCAACTGCGTCCTCCCTCCAGTTTGCTGTTACACTGGTCCATAATCTCATCCATAAGAGCCTTCACTGTAGTGATTCCTCTGATTCTTCCTACATTGCTGCCTGAGAAAAACAATCCCTCTTCGTAGTTGCCTCTTACAGCCGCTACCAAGGCCCTGCTGATACAAAAGCTGGCTTTTACACCCTTTGGGCAGGCGTCAAGACAGCCGTTACATATTTTTGCAGGAAAGCTTAGTCCCTCTGATAATTTTTTCAAAAGAGGGCTTTCTATGGCTCTTGCAGGCATACCTACAGGGCTCTTTATTATCCTTACGTCATCTTCTGTAGCGTTGACGATGACTTCCTTAAATCCATCTGCTGCATCACATTCTTCTGTAGCTATGAATCTGGTTCCTATCTGAACTCCTGCTGCTCCTGACTGCAGAAGGCTGGCCATATCATTGCCGTCAAATACTCCACCACCTACAAAAACAGGTATGTTGTAATCCTTCACCTCTTCAAGTACCTCAGCCAGGATCTCGTGATTATCCTTTGCAGTATCATTTTCGATTTCATCTTTCGAAAATCCCAGGTGTCCCCCTGCATCATGGCCTTCTATGATAAAAGCATCTGGTGTAACGCCATATTTTTTCATATAGGTTTTTGTGAGAAGTCTTGCTCCTCGACCACTGGAAACGATAGGAACACACAGCGTATCTGTGCCCTTTGTATACTCAGGAAGCTTCAGGGGAAGACCTGCACCTGATATAATCATGTCTGCTCCAGCCTTTACCGCACATAAAGCTGTCTCTGAAAAACGACTTACCGCAGTCATTATATTTACAGCGATAAGACCATTGCCTTTTGCTATTTCCTTGGCTTTTTTTATCTCTGCCTCAAGAGCTCTAAGATTTGCTTCCATGGGATTTGTCATAAAATCTGGCTCTCTATAGCCGGCATTTACCGAACTGATTACACCGATACCCCCACAAAGGGCTACGTTTCCTGCAAGATTTGACATTGAAACTCCAACACCCATTCCACCTTGAATGATTGGTATTTTCACCTCTTTATCTCTAATCCACATTTAGATACATCCCTTCAATTCTACCGACAGCCTGCTGCATTCCTGACACATATCATCAAGGATTTCCTTGATTGGTCTTATCTCCCTGAGCTGTCCACATACCTGTCCTGCCATAAGAGAACCAGTCTTAACATCTCCTTCAAATACCGCACGACGCAAAGAGCCTAATGTATAGACCTCCAGGTCCATCTTGTCTGCTCCTTCTTTTTCTTTTTTTACATATTCGCGAGCCATCTCATTTTTGAGAATTCTAACAGGTGTACCTGCGATACGACCTGTGACAATAGTGTCATTGTCTTTGGCTTTGAGTACTGCATTCTTATAGTTGTCATGTATAGGACATTCCTTTGAAGCCAAAAGAGCAGTACCTATCTGCACTCCCACTGCCCCCAGGGCAAAAGCTGCCAAAAGCTGTCTTCCGCTGGCAATACCACCTGCCGCAATAACAGGAATAC
>JABUSV010000071.1 GCA_021442555.1 Pseudobutyrivibrio sp.
CACCACTCATGCAGTTTATGGTGAGGCTATGGGAATATTATGCGGAGATGCATTACTAAATTATGCATTTGAGGTTGCACTTACTTCATTAGAAAAAGCTAATGGGAATTATGAAAGAATCGGCAAGGCGTTATCCTTGTTGGCATCAAAGGCCGGCGTATATGGAATGATTGGTGGTCAGGTTGTTGATGTTGAGTCAGAAAAATCTTTGGAGGTTTCAAAGGAAAAGCTGGATTTTATATATGAATATAAAACTGGCGCTTTAATTGAAGCTTCAATGATGATTGGAGCAATATTATCAAAAGCGACAGATGAAGATATAGAGCTTATTGGGAAGGTTGCAAGTAAAGTTGGACTTGCTTTTCAGATTCAGGATGACATATTAGACATTGAAGGAAACGAGGCTACTTTGGGTAAGCCTATTGGTTCTGATATTAAGAATAACAAAGCTACATATGTATCATTTGCGGGACTTGATAAGTCAAAAGCTGAAGTTAAACGGCTTACAGAGGAAGCAATTGATCTTCTTGACAGTCTTCCTTATGATAATCCATTTTTAAAGGAGTTATTGCTATATTTAATATATAGACAAAATTAATTCTATGGTTTTAGATAAAATAGTTAAACCTAATGATATCAAGAAGCTTAATAATAATGAGTTATTAAAGTTGTCTGAGGAAATCAGAAGCTTTCTTATTGAGCATCTTTCAAAAACAGGTGGACATCTTGCTTCCAATTTGGGTAGTGTTGAGTTAACCATGGCACTGCATCTTATTTGCGACCTCCCAAAAGATAAAATTATTTGGGATGTTGGGCATCAAAGTTATACTCATAAAATACTCACGGGAAGAAAAGATGGGTTTGATAATTTACGTAAATATAAAGGAATGAGCGGGTTCCCCAAGAGAGAAGAGAGTGAATGTGACAGCTTTGACACAGGTCATAGCTCTACATCTATATCTGCTGGTTTGGGATATTGTTGGGCTCGGGAATTGTCTAAGGACGATTACAAAGTAATCTCAGTTATTGGAGATGGAGCACTAACAGGTGGCTTGGCATATGAAGCTCTAAACAATGCTTCACGTTTGAAAAAGTCTAATTTTTTAATTGTTCTTAATGATAACGAAATGTCTATCTCAAAAAATGTAGGCGGAATGTCTAAGAACTTAGAGAGAATGAGGACCAGTTCAGGATATATAGGTCTTAAGGATGATATAGTTTCTTCTTTGGAGCGGATTCCAAATGGCAATAAATATATCAACTTTATCAGACAGACAAAAAGTTCAATTAAGACTTTGATTATGCCTAATATGTTTTTTGAAGACTTAGGTATTATGTATCTTGGCCCGGTAGATGGACATAATGTTTTAGAGATGGTTAACACATTCAACATGGCGTTGGATTATGATGGCCCTGTCTGTGTTCATGTTATTACCAAAAAGGGAATGGGATATGAACCTGCTGAAAAACATCCATCCCGTTTTCACGGTACAGGCAGCTTTGAAATCGAAACAGGGTTGCCCGAAAAATCTACAAATCCAGGTTATACTGACATCTTCTCAACTGTTATGCGTAAAATGGGCGACAGAGAGGAAAAAGTTATAGCTGTTACAGCGGCCATGGCAGAAGGAACAGGACTTCGCAGATTTGCAAATATGTTTCCTAGCAGGTTTTTCGATGTTGGAATCGCTGAGGAGCACGCAGTTACATTCTGTGCAGGACTTGCTTTGGGCGGATTTGTACCAGTTTTTGCTGTATACTCATCATTTTTACAAAGAGCATATGATCAGGTGTTAGAGGATGTTTGTTTACAAAAGCTTCACGTGATTTTTGCCATTGACAGGGCTGGACTTGTTGGAGCAGATGGTGAAACACATCAGGGCGTTTTTGATATTTCATATCTTAATTCTATGCCTAATATGACAATAATGGCACCTAAGAATAAATGGGAGCTATCAGATATGATGAAGTTTGCTGTTAATTATGATGGTCCTATTGCCATCAGGTATCCTAGAGGTGAAGCATATTGTGGATTAGAGGATAATAGAAATCCTATTGAACTTGGTAAATCTGAGGTGATTCACAAAGGAAGTCGTGTCGTGTTATTGGCATTGGGTTCCATGGTAAAAGAGTCTTTAAAAGCGCTTGAGATACTACAGTCGGATGGTATAGATGCTACATTGGTTAATGCAAGATTTGCAAAACCTTTTGATAAAACTATCTTAGATGATGCAGCCAGGGAGTATGAATTAATTGTTACTCTTGAAGAGAATGTGCAAGCTGGTGGTTTTGGTCAACAGGTTATGAGTTATTTGAACGATATAGATTATACTGGAAAGTATTATAATATTTCTGTACCAGATAAGTTTGTTGAACATGGTTCTACAGAACAGCTTTTTGAATTATTAGAGATTGATTATAAGTCAATTGCAAGAAGAATTAAGGAGCAGTTAGATTAATGAAGGAAAGACTTGATATTGTTCTTGTGGACAGAGGATTTGCCACATCCAGAGCAAAAGCTCAGACTCTTATTATGGAGGGTAAAGTTTTTGTCAACAACAATCGAGAGGATAAAGCTGGGACCAAAATTGATATAGATGCACCTATTGAGATTCATGGAGACACCTTAAAATATGTAAGCAGAGGCGGATTAAAGCTTGAAAAAGCAATGAATCAGTTTGGTATTACTTTAGATGGCAAAATATGCATGGATATAGGAGCCTCCACAGGAGGATTTACAGACTGTATGCTTCAAAATGGAGCTACAAAGGTGTACGCAGTTGATGTTGGATATGGACAGTTCGCGTGGAAATTAAGGCAGGATGAACGCGTTGTCTGTATGGAAAAGACAAATATTAGATATGTCACAACTGATGATATAGCAGACAGATTAGATTTCGCTTCAGTAGATGTATCATTTATTTCTCTTACAAAGGTGTTAGGACCAGCCAAGCTGTTATTAAAAGACGAAGCTCAGATGGTGTGCTTAATCAAGCCACAATTTGAAGCTGGTAAAGAAAAAGTAGGTAAAAAGGGCGTTGTAAGGGATCCTGAGGTTCATAAGGAAGTAATCAATAATATTATTGATTATGTCACAGAAATAGGATTTAATGTTGTTCATTTAGACTATTCTCCAATCAAAGGTCCTGAAGGAAATATTGAATATCTGATTCATATTTCAACTATTGAAGTGAATGACAGTGAAGTTATAGATGTGGATAAGATTGTTGAGGCTGCCCATAGTACATTAGATTAAAATGAAAAATTTTTATATTGTTGCAAGAAGTAATTCAATAACGCACGAAACAAATATTAAATTAGTAAAGGAATATCTTGAATCAAAGGGGGCCAAGTGCACAGTTGATTCATGTTATTTGCCTGATAATGTAGATAGTATTATTAATGTACCTGATAATACAGATTGTGTAATAACTGTGGGAGGGGATGGTACAGTTGTCAGAATAGCTCACAGCATAGTTCCAGATAATATTCCAATTATAGGTCTGAATTGTGGGCATTTGGGATATCTGTGTGACATGAATCCAGACAACATAGAGCATTGTCTTGATATGCTACTTACTGACTCACACAAGCTAGAAAACAGAATGATGCTTGAAGGTGGAATTAGTGGTATAGACAATGAGACATATACCGCATTAAACGATGTTGTAGTAAGATCCACAGATGCAGGTAGTTCAGTAATAACACTTACAGTTAAGGTTAATGGAATAAAGCTGTATTCGCATGATTGTGACGGTTTAATTATGTCTACACCAACTGGTTCTACAGCTTACAATCTGTCGGCTAATGGTCCTATAGTTAGTCCACATGCCGGATGTATTATTTTAACCCCTATTAATCCACATACACTTAATAGTCGAAGCATTATTTTGGCTGTTAATGATGAGGTTGATATAAATATTGAGGGAAGACGAGATGAGGATTTGGAATCGGCTTATGTAATATTTGATGGAATTAAAAGACTGACACTTAATAAGGGACAGATTCTAAAAGTTAAAAGATCTTCAAAGACAACCAGAATGGTTATGTTAGAGAATGTTAATTTTTTGGAACGAATTAGAGTGAGGATGCAGGAGATATAAATGAAGATTGAAAGACAAGCAAAAATTCTTGAATTAATAGTAAAAAATGAAATTGGTACACAGGAAGAGCTGACTGCCATGTTGGAAGCAAATGGCTACAATGCAACTCAGGCAACAATTTCAAGAGATATTAGAGAAATGAAGCTTACAAAAGTTGCTGACAGCTCAGGTAAGCTTAGATATGTTGCTTTTAAAGCAACAGAAGATGACATGAATGAAAAGTATATACGTATATTTTTAGATGGATTTATGTCCATGGATAATGCACAGAATATACTTGTTATAAAAACTGTTTCTGGTATGGCTATGGCGGTTGCTGCGGCTTTGGATCATATGGATTTTCCAGAAATAGTAGGTAGTATTGCAGGCGATGACACTATTATGTGTGCCGTTCGTTCTGTAGATGATACAATAATGATCATGGGAAAACTAAAGAAAATAGTTGATCATAAGAGACCGTAGACAAATTGGAAGGTATTTTTTATGCTAGCTAGTTTGCATGTAAAAAATCTCGCATTAATTGATGAAGAAGAAATTGTATTTCAAAAAGGTTTAAATATATTATCTGGTGAGACAGGTGCAGGTAAATCTATTATTTTAGGAGCACTTCATCTTTGTTTGGGTGATAAGGTTATAGGTAATATGCTTAGAAATTCACAGGAAGAGGCCCTGGTAGAGTCAGTATTTCTTGTGAAGGACGAGAATACAAAGAGTCTCCTTAGAGCCTTAGATATAGAGCCTTACGATGATGAGATTATTTTAACAAGACGCATTACTGAAACAAGAAGTATCGCTAAGATTAATGGTGAACAGGTTCCTGCTTCTAAGCTAAAAGAGGTTGGAGAGTTACTGTTAGATATTTATGGACAAAAAGAGCATCAATCTTTGTTATCCAAACAAAAACATATGGAGCTTTTGGATGATTTTTGTAAGGAAGAGATTGGTAGTTTAAAAAATGATGTAAAGGCAGCTTACAAAGAATATTTATCAAAGAAAAAGGAATTGGATGAGGCTTTAGCATCATGGTCCACAAAAGACAGAGAAATAATTCTGTTAGAACATGAAATCAATGAAATATCTGCAGCAAAACTGGTTGAGGGCGAAGATAAAGATTTAGAGGATGAATATAAAAGACTTTCTAATTACAGCAAGATTGCTGAAGGAATAGCTAAGGCTTATGGAGCTACCGGCGAGGAAGGAGCTGCTGAATGTATTTCCCTGGCTATATCAAGTCTTAGACAGGTTGAAAGCTATGATGAACATGCTTCACAGCTTTTATCCATGCTTAATGATATTGAATCCATATTAAGTGATTTTAATCGAGAAGTTTCAAATATAATAGATGGTTCAAGCTTTGATGAGCAACACTTTTATGAGCTGGAAAACAGACTTAATGAGATTAACAGACTTAAAGACAAATATGGTTCAACTATAGAAAAGGTGTTGTTTGCCTTAGAAGACAGAATAGAAAAAAAAGCAAAGTATGAAGCGTTTGATGTTTATGTAGACGAATTAAAGAGTGATTGCAAGAGATTAGAGGAACATCTCAGTGAATTATCCAACACATTGTCGGAAATACGTAAAAATGGAGCTTTCAAGCTTTCTCTATTAATGAGAGACGCCATGGCTGATTTAAACTTCCTTAATTGTGATTTCAGTGTTGATTTGACACGACTCGATCATTATACAGATAATGGTATAGATGATGGACAGTTTATGCTTAGTACAAATCCAGGTGAACCAGTAAGACCACTTAAGGATATAGCATCAGGCGGTGAAATGAGCCGAATTATGCTTGCTATAAAAACAGTGTTAGCTCAAAAAGATTTAATAGATACATTGATTTTTGATGAGATTGATTCTGGTATATCTGGAAGAACAGCTCAAGCTGTATCTGAAAAGCTTTCTGTTGTTGCAAAGGCTCATCAGGTTATCTGTATTACTCATTTACCTCAAATAGCTGCTATGGCTGATGAACATTTTCTTATCGAAAAAAATGTTGAAGATGGTCATACTGTATCTGGCATTAATAGATTAACAGAAGCTGAGGCAGTTAATGAGCTTGCTCGTATGTTAGGAGGAAGTGCAATTACAGAAGCTGTTATAGAGAATGCAAAAGAAATGAAAAATCTTGCTAAGAATTTTAAAGGTTAATTAAAAGTGCCACAGCATATGCTGCGGCACTTTTAAATATAATTTATTGTATGTACTTATATATTTCTTCAGTTGGAATTCCCAGTTCTTCAGGGGTATAATACGTACCGGTTGTATTATCGATAAAGTAGTAAGTTTTTCCTTCTTCATCATAAAAGAGATGAGCATCATAGACGTTGTAAAGCTTAGGGTTTACTGGTGTATCATATACTATTGGTTCATGATAAAATACAACAGGATTCTCGTTGGAGGTAATTCCCCACACACTTTTTGCTTGCTCTGAAAAATAATGAAATGGCCACGATATTCCTTCTGCAGAGTGATAAGTATAGAATGGATCGTTTACCAAATAGCCTTCGTTATTATATCCATATATTTCTATGAAATGACCAGCATCTGCAAATTCTCCTGGTCCCATGGATAATATGATTTTGCCACCTGCATCTAACACTTTTTTGTATTCTGATTCAGCGTGTTGATCCATTTCTGTAACTGTTAGTCCTACGGTTGGAGGGTAGGCTGTGACAAGCTTCCACATTGTACCGGTTCCTGGAACATAATAATTGTTCTCCATGGCATATTTTGCCACAAGATCAGGTGTGATTAGTTCATTTCTGGTAATAGAGAAAGCTGCCATGGATAGAACAGTAGGACAACATCCTGTAACGCCCAGTATAGAACTTCCGTAATCATAATATGCCCAACGTTTATCCCACTGTTTAAACAATGGGTCATTTAGCTCCATTTCGCTTTTGGAAATTCCGCCATACACCTTATGTTCCATGTCAGGGTATGCCAGAACATAATCACAAAGTTCTGTTTCATTTTTTTGAAAAGACTCAATTAACCAATCAGGATATGTACTGCTATTTTCATAAATTAGTGCTATTTTTTCATCTGTAGTAAGCTTTGCATAAGGGTCATCATTTTTGGTTTCTATGATTTTTTCGATAAAGGTTTTGTGAGGTGTATCATCTGCTGATTGAGTTTGGTTTTCTGCTACTTCAAAACGATTTTTATAATCGAAAAATACTAAAATACTAGCTATTACAAATAAAAAGTTTAGCAATAGAGAAAGGAATAATACTCTGAAATATAATTTGTTAGGTCTTGTTTTTCTTCTAGTTGACATAATAGTTAGAATACAATTTATGATAGTAATTATCAATACATGTTTGATTATTACTTGAAAAAATTATCAAATGATGGTATTTTATTAATCGCGTTAAGTACGCATTCCTTTTTCATTTCCTTTTATTATTTCCAAGACCAACTTGATTTGTCAAAGAAGGGTTTATATGACATTTCAAGAATTTAAATTAAATATTGTAGAGGCAATCAAAGAAATATATCCACAAGCTGATGTGGAATTAACCTCAATACTGAAGAACAACAGTAATAAACTAACAGGTCTTATTGTAAAAGATAAGTCTATTAATATTACACCAACAATTTATCTTGATTATTATTATAATAAGTTGGTTGAAGGAGAAACTTTTGAAAATATCGTAGATTCAATTAATAGGAGTTATATTAATAACAAGATTGACAAAGACTTTAATATATCGTTTTTTCTGAATTATAGTTCTGTTAAAAATGGAATTCTTTTTAAGTTGATTAATCGCGACAGAAATGCTCAATTACTTGAGTCTGTTCCATATATAGAATATTTGGATTTGGCGATTGTTTTTTATTATGTTGTTAATATCTCTGAGATTTGTGAAGATGCCAAAGGCTCTATATTGATAACTAATGAGCATATGAGTCATTGGAATGTTAGTGTAAATGATTTGATGTTGGCTGCTAAGAATAATACCAAATCACTTTGTGGTTACAGTTTCAATAATATGTTTGAGATACTATTTAATAAGTACACTGACTTTGCCAATAAAGAAGATTTGATTACAGCCCAAAATTCTATGCCATTGTTTATTGTATCTAATGATATGCTGGTTAATGGGGCTTCTACAATTCTATATGAGGATACTCTCAGTGATATTGCATTAAAAGTAAGAGGAAGCTATTATATATTGCCTTCATCAATACATGAACTTATTATTGTGCCGGCAGATGAATATCAAAACGATCAGGCATTGTTTTATAAAAACATGGTATGTAATGTTAATCGTGAAAATCTTGATGAAGTTGATATATTGTCCGATAGCGTATATTTTTATAATAATGCTTTGAATGAATTAACTATTTGTGCTTAAAGCCTACAAAAAAAGCCAACCGTAATGGTTGGCTTTTAAGCTTCGAATCGGACTTGAACCGACGACCTACTGATTACGAATCAGTTGCGCTACCAACTGCGCCATCGAAGCATACAAAAATCTTCTTTAGTGTAAAGAAATACATAAAAAATGTCAATTATTAGAAGAGATATATTATAAATTTTGATTGTTGAGAAAAATCATATTAAATAATATAATGTGAAAAGTATTTTTAATTCACAGAAAGAAGATTTTATGAATAAAGAAAGAATGAAATCCAAAGTTAAAAAAGGCTTAAGAATTAGTGACAAGCAAACAAATATATATTTGGTTGTAATAATAACGTTGGCGCTTTTATGTATGCTAATAGGAATATTGGGGCTAAAGCTTGAAGCAGTAGGCGTTTGTGCCATTGTAATTCTTGAGGCTTTATTAGCTACATTGCTTAATAGAATTCAGCTTTGGATTCATGGCTTAGTAGTAATGGCACATATCGTTGTTGGACTTGTGGTTGACAGATCAATATTTATGGTATTAATGGCTGCTTTTTACATAGCATGTACTATTTTTTTATTTGTATGGATAACACATGAATCAGAAGATTAACTATCAAAAACAGTTAGAAGAAATAATTAGTAGTTTAGGATCTAATACTCCCAGATTGCTGCTGCATAGTTGCTGTGGTCCTTGCAGTTCATACTGTATTGAGTATCTGTCTAATTATTTTGAGATAACTGTTTTTTATTATAACCCCAATATTTATCCGGACGATGAATATATACATCGCGTAAAGGAACAAAAAGAATTTATTAACAGGTTTCCGGCAAAGAACAAAGTATCATTCATTGAAGGTGATTTTGATAAGGACAGATTTTATAAGATATGTAAAGGCTTGGAACATGAACCAGAAAGAGGAAAACGCTGTTTTGAATGCTTTAAACTCCGGTTATCAAAAAGCTATGAAACTGCTTTGGAAAATGGGTTTGATTATTTTACTACAACACTTACCATCAGCCCTTTGAAGGATGCAAATATCTTGAATGATATTGGTTTAAATCTTGCAACACAATCTGATGGAATGCTTCAGTGGCTGCCTTCGGATTTTAAAAAGAATAATGGATATAAAAGATCCACAGAATTGTCTAAGGAATATAACATGTACAGGCAGGATTATTGTGGATGTGTTTTTTCATACAATGAAAGACGTCAGCTTTAACAAACTTAGGAGGTTTATATGGCACAATTATGGGGTGGCCGTTTTACGAAGGCCACAGATCAAATGGTATATGATTTCAATGCATCAATCATATTTGACCAGAAGTTTTTTTATCAGGATATAGCAGGTTCCACAGCCCATGTTAAGATGTTAGCTCGTGTAGGAATTCTTACTGACAAGGAAAGAGATGATATTATCGCAGGGCTAGAAGGAATAAAAGCAGATGTTGAATCAGAAAAATTAATCATTTCTTCTGAGTATGAAGATATTCACAGCTTTGTTGAAGCTAATCTTATTGACAGGATTGGTGATACAGGAAAAAAACTTCATACTGGAAGGTCTAGAAATGATCAGGTGGCTTTAGATATGCGCTTATATACAAGGGATAAGGTTGAAGCAACTTCTGAAGCGCTGGAACATTTGCTTGAGACTATACTTGGTATTATGGAGGAGAATGTTGACACCATAATGCCAGGATTTACCCATCTTCAAAAAGCCCAGCCTATTACTCTGGCACATCATATGGGTGCATATTTTGAAATGTTTAAAAGAGATTGTTTACGTTTGTCAGATATAAGAGAACGTATGAATTATTGTCCGTTGGGGTCAGGAGCCCTGGCTGGAACTACATATCCTCTTGACAGAGAATATTCTGCATCATTACTTGGATTTGATGGTCCTTGTCTTAATTCAATGGATGGTGTATCTGACAGAGATTATTTGATTGAATTTCTGTCGGCTTTATGTACTATTCAGATGCATCTTTCGAGATTCTCTGAAGAGGTTATTATTTGGAATTCAAATGAATACAGATTTGTCGAAATTGATGACGCATATTCTACAGGTTCATCAATTATGCCTCAGAAAAAGAATCCTGATATTGCAGAACTTGTAAGAGGAAAAACAGGCAGAGTATATGGTGCATTAACTTCACTACTTACTACCATGAAGGGAATTCCACTTGCGTATAATAAAGACATGCAAGAGGATAAAGAGCTTTCTTTTGATGCAATGGATACTGTAATCAATTGTATTGTATTATTTGACGGAATGCTCTCTACCATGAAATTTAATAAAGAGATTATGGAGGAGAGTGCAAAAAAAGGTTTTACCAATGCAACAGACGCAGCTGATTACCTTGTTATGAAGGGTGTGCCTTTTAGAGATGCGCACAGTATTATTGGTAGAATTGTACTATATTGTATAGATAAAAACATAGCTATCGATGATATGACCTTAGATGAATTTAAGTCTATGAGTCCAGTTTTTGAAGAAGATATATATAAGGCTATTTCCATGGATACATGTGTGAATAAGAGACTTACAGTTGGTGCGCCAGGCCATGATGCAATGCTTCAAGAAATAAAACAATGTAAATTGTTCTTGAATAAATAAACAAGGTATTGTATAATCAGTCAAGTCGCGGACAAATGTCCGTCCTAGAAAAACAAGTCAGGAGAATTTGATATGAGCGATAAGTTAAAAGTTGGTATTCTTGGTGGAACAGGAATGGTTGGACAGAGATTCATTTCTCTATTAGAGAACCATCCATGGTTTGAGGTTACAACTATTGCAGCCAGCCCTAGAAGTGCAGGCCAAAGATATGAGGATGCTGTTGGTGACAGATGGAAAATGACTACACCAATGCCTGAGTCTGTAAAAAACATTATTGTAAAAAATGTTAATGAAGTAGAGAGTGTTGCTTCAGAAGTAGATTTTGTATTCTCTGCTGTTGATATGACAAAGGATGAAATCAAAGCTATTGAAGAAGCATATGCTAAGACAGAAACACCTGTTGTATCTAACAACTCAGCACACAGATGGACACCAGATGTACCTATGGTTGTACCAGAAATCAATCCAGAACATATGAATGTTATTGAGTATCAGAAGAAGAGACTTGGTACAACAAGAGGATTTGTTGCTGTTAAGCCTAATTGTTCGATTCAATCATATGCTCCAGTTCTTACAGCTTGGAAAGAGTTTGAACCATATGAAGTTGTAGCTACTACATATCAGGCTATTTCAGGTGCAGGTAAGACTTTTAAGGATTGGCCTGAAATGGTTGAAAATATTATTCCATATATTGGTGGTGAAGAAGAAAAGTCTGAAAAAGAACCACTTCGTATCTGGGGACATATTGATGAAGCAAAGGGAGAGATTGTTCCTGCTACTTCTCCAAAGATTACTTGTCAGTGTATTCGTGTACCAGTATTAAACGGACATACTGCAGCTGTATTTGTTAAGTTTAAGAAACAGCCTACCAAAGAACAGCTTATTGAAGCGTTAAAGAACTTTTCAGGTGTTCCACAAGAGCTTAAGCTTCCATCTGCTCCAAAGCAGTTTATTCAGTATATGGAAGAGGACAACAGACCTCAGGTTCAACTTGATGTTGATTATGAGAACGGCATGGGAGTAAGTGTTGGACGTATTCGTGAGGACAGCATATACGATTGGAAGTTTGTTGGCTTATCACATAATACAGTAAGAGGTGCTGCAGGTGGTGCTGTACTTTGTGCTGAGCTTCTTAAGGCTCAGGGTTACATCACAAAGAAGTAATTCCTTAAAAATTGATTTAATAAAATAATGAAAATATATACCGCAATAATTTGAAGTATGTTAAAATACTAACACTGCAATTATTGCGGTATTTTTTTGTTGTGTGGAGAGAATAATGATGGTAAATCATGGACTAGAGCTAAAACAATTAGATTCTATATATGAGAACGAGGGTAATACTATAAGTCTTGTATATGGCAAGAGAGGCTGTGAAAAGGAACTGCTTTTTAAGCAGTTTTCTATGAATAAGCCAGTATTCTATTACAGAGCTAGGCAATGCTCTGATAATAAGCAGTTATTATATTTAAGTAAGCAGATTGAAGCAGATTTTTCCAGCAAACTTAATAAGATAACTTATGATGAGTGTTTTACTAGACTTAGAACTAACAATGCTAAAAAAATAGTTATTGTTATTGATGAATGTGAAAATGCAATTAAAAAGAATAGTGAATTTTTTAATAGCTTATTGAATTTAAAAAATAAAAAGCTTTATCCTGGCCCTGTAATGATTATTCTTGCTACCGCTTCAAAAGTGTGGGCAAATGAGCACTTTAGCGAGATTGTAGGGGATTCTATTGCGAATTCTATATCCAGGGTTGAACTTAGTGATTTAACATTTCTTGATGTAGTTAGAGCTTTTCCTGATTACTCAGTATCAGAATGTGTGGCTACGTATGGTATCATTGGCGGAGCATGTAAATACATAAATATTTGGAATGGCAAGAAATCAATAAGGGATAATGTATGTGAGTTGATATTGAAAAATAACGGTGCGTTATTTGATGAAGCTGACAGAATTATAGCATCTGAACTAAGAGAACCAAGCTGTTATGCGACTATTATATCTTCAATAGCATCTGGCCATGAAAAGCTTAATGATTTGTTTGAAGATACAGGTTACTCCCGTGCAAAGATATCTGTATATATGAAAAATCTTGCGGCATTTGATGTTATTGAAAGAGCTGTCTCTTTTGAAACAGGCGGCTGGGATAATACAAAAAAAGGAGTTTATAGAATATCTAACCCATTCTTGAACTTTTATTACACATTTATTTATCCGCATATGTCTGAGCTATATACAATTACTGCTGATGAATTCTATGATATTTATATAGCTTCCAACTTAAACGATTACTTACAGATATACTTTGCAAATGTATGTCGTGAGTACTTGTTCTTATTAAATAAAATGGGTCAGCTTCCTATAAAGCTTGTTAATATAGGAACATGGATTGGTAAAGAAGCAACTATAGATGTTCTTGGACAAAGCTCCAACAGAGAAAATGTAGTAGGTATTTGTAATTGGAATGAATCATTAATGCCTTATGAAGCTTATGAACAGCTTTTGGATTCTATGAAAAAAGCAAGAATTACAGCAAGAACTATATTTATGTTTTCTGCTACTGCATTTGATGATAGATTAAAGGCATTGGAGCAAGCAGAAAGTACGGTTGTGCTTGTTGATATGACCGAATTATAAGGACGTAATATATATATGGGAAAATCTTTATTCATAGCTGAAAAGCCTTCGGTAGCAAATGAGTTTGCCAAGGCTTTAAAGCAGAATATGTCAAACAGAGATGGTTATAAGGAGAGTGAAGAATACATTGTTACATGGTGTGTTGGTCACCTTGTAACCATGTCATATCCTGATGCCTATGATGAAATATACAAAAAATGGCGTCTCGACACCCTTCCTTTTATTCCAGATACTTTTAAATACGAGATAATTAAAAGCGCTGCAAAACAATTTGATATTGTTGCAGGGCTTCTTAATCGTGCAGATGTTGATACGATTTATGTATGTACTGACTCCGGTCGCGAAGGAGAATATATCTACAGACTTGTTGAACAGCAAGCTGATGTTAAGGATAAGAACCGTAAGAGAGTCTGGATTGACTCGCAAACAGAAGAGGAGATACTTAGAGGAATCAGGGAAGCCAAGGATCTATCAGAATTCGATAATTTATCCGATGCTGCATATCTTAGAGCTAAAGAAGATTATTTAATGGGAATTAATTTTTCAAGAGTACTTACGCTTAAATATGGATATTCCCTTGCAGGCTGCCTTAAGGAAAACAGGGCGTCTGTATCTGTCGGACGAGTGATGACATGTGTTCTTGGAATGGTGGTAAATAGAGAAAGAGAGATACGAGATTTTGTTAAGACGCCATTTTACCGAGTTATTGGCAATTCCAGCATAGCAGATTCAAGGATTCCACTAGAATGGCGTGTACAGGATAATTCAAAATATTATGAATCACCTCTTTTATATAGCGAAAAAGGATTCAAAAAGAAGGATACAGCTTCTGAACTTATCGATATTTTGTCTGATAAGGATGGAACAATAGTAAAAATAGAAAAAAAGCCAGAAAAAAAGAACGCTCCGCTGTTGTATAATCTGGCAGAGCTTCAGAATGACTGTTCCAAGATGTTTAAAATAAGTCCTGATGAAACTTTGTCTGTTATTCAGGAATTATATGAAAAAAAACTGTGTACCTATCCTAGAACAGATGCCAGAGTTCTTTCTACGGCGGTATGCAAGGAGATTACAAAAAACATATCAGGATTGAAAGGTTTGGCGGGTGTTAAGCCTTTTGTGGATGAGATATTAGATAATGGTCTTTATAAAGGCATTGAAAAATCAAGATACTGCGATGATAAAAAAATAACAGATCACTATGCTATAATTCCAACTGGTCAGGGGTTACAGGCACTGGCTGGTCTTAGTAAGCTTCACATTAATGTATATGAAGCTATTGTAAGACGATTTTTAGCTATATTTTTCCCTGCTGCTATATATGAAAAAGTGACATTAGATGTAGCTGTAGATATTGAACATTTATATACAGGTCAAAAATATCTAAAAGATAATGGCTATCTTAAAGTAATGGATTATTCTTTTAAGAAAAAGAAAGATGATTCTGCTGATAATAAATCTAAATCTGAATCAGATACATTGGAGGATGAAGATTTAGAAGAGAATGCTGTCATTAAAGATATTATTGATGTAATAAAAAAGGGTGATATTGTACATTTTATTAATTATGATATAAAAGAAGGGGAGACTGCACCACCAAAAAGATATAACTCTGGTTCATTGATTCTTGCTATGGAAAATGCAGGTCAATTAATAGAGGATGAAGAGCTTAGAGCACAAATCAAGGGCAGTGGTATTGGAACATCAGCAACAAGAGCTGAAATATTAAAGAAGCTTGTTGCCAATGATTATCTTTCACTTAATAAAAAAACTCAGATTATTACACCGACTTTAAAGGGAGAAATGATAAATGATATCGTCAGAGCATCAATTCCGTCCCTGCTTGATCCTCGCCTTACAGCTTCCTGGGAAAAGGGATTAACAGGCGTGGCAGATGGTACTATTACATCAGAAGAATACATGAACAAGTTATCTTCTTTTGTAAGACAAAAAACAGAAAAGGTTAAAAGCATTTATGTAGGGCAAAACTCTTTGAACAATACATATAATGCTATATCAAAATATTATAAATAAGGAGACTAGCTATGGAAACAGCAAAAATAATAAATATGTATTCACTCTCAGAAACAATAGCAAGTGAGCTGTTTGAGTCAAAGGAATATCCATGGGAGGTTTTGCCATTAATATCTGATTACATTAAAAAACTTGGACCAACCCTAGACCCTGACAAGTATGAAAAAAGAGGAGAGGATATCTGGGTAGCAAAAAATGCAACAGTATATGATTCTGCTTATCTTCATGGGCCATTAATAATTGATGAAGAAGCAGAGATAAGACACTGTGCTTTTATTAGAGGAAACGCTATTGTAGGCAAAAAAACTGTTGTAGGTAATTCTACAGAATTAAAAAATGTTATTCTGTTTAATAATGTTCAGGTTCCTCATTATAACTATGTGGGAGATTCTGTACTAGGATATAAATCACATATGGGTGCAGGAAGCATTACAAGCAATGTAAAGAGTGATAAAACTTTGGTTGTTGTAAAGGATGGAAATAAAGAAGAAATCGCTACTGGTCTTAAAAAGTTTGGAGCAATGCTTGGCGATAATGTAGAAGTCGGATGTTCAAGTGTGCTTAATCCAGGCACTGTAATTGGCTGTGACAGCAATATTTATCCACTTTCTTCGGTAAGAGGTGTTGTACCAGCACATAGTATTTATAAAAATAAAGATGATATTGTTGAGAAAAAACAATAATAATACTTTACTAATTCAGATATAAATGAGAAAATAAGCTGAAATGTCATGTTAAGTTTTTAACATTACATATATATGTTC
>JABUSV010000035.1 GCA_021442555.1 Pseudobutyrivibrio sp.
AAGTGATAAAAAAGAGGAGTTAGTTAATATGGAGCAGATTGTATTATCATCAGATGATGGTCAGGATTTATTAGTATTTGTTTTAGAACAGACACTGTTAGGAGGCAACGAGTATCTTCTTGTTTGTGAAGATGAAGAAGGAGACAGCGATGCTTTTATCTTAAAAAAGCAAGAAGAAGATGGATTAGATGCAGTTTATGAAATTGTTGAGGATGACAATGAATTTGAAGCTGTTGCAAAGCTATTTGAAGAGTTAATTGGCGAGGATGCTGATTTAGAATATTAATAGATTTTTAGGAGGTTATTTTTTGAAAAAGAATAAAACTGAACAGAGTGCTAGCAATCATCTTAAGATTATTCCATTAGGAGGTCTTGAGCAGATCGGCATGAATATTACTGCCTTTGAATATGAAGACAGTATTATTGTTGTGGATTGTGGTTTATCATTTCCTGAGGACGATATGTTGGGCGTAGATTTGGTTATACCAGATATTACATATCTCAAGGATAATGCAGACAGATTGAAGGGTTTTTTTATAACTCATGGACACGAGGATCATATCGGAGCGATTCCTTATGTTTTTAAAGAGATAAGCTGTCCAATATATTCAACAAAGCTTACTAATGGTCTTATAGAACACAAACTAGAAGAACATAAGATGCTTACATCTGTTAAGCGTAAGGTGGTCAAATATGGACAGCATATTAATGCTGGACAATTTAGAGTAGAGTTTATTAAGACTAATCATAGTATACAGGATGCTGCTGCACTGGCAATTTACTCACCGGCTGGTATTGTAGTGCACACTGGAGATTTTAAAGTTGATTACACACCAGTATTTGGTGATGCCATTGATTTACAAAGATTTGGAGAAATTGGGAAAAAGGGAGTTTTGGCATTAATGTGCGATAGTACAAATGCTGAGCGCCCTGGGTTTACTGCGTCAGAAAAGAGTGTTGGAAAAACCATAGATGGCATATTTGCTGATAATAGTACAAGCCGAATTATTATTGCTACATTTGCATCTAATGTAGACAGAGTTCAGCAGATAATTAACAGTGCAGATAAATATGGCCGTAAGGTATGTGTAGAAGGAAGAAGCATGGTTAATACCATAAAGACTGCTTCCGAGTTAGGATATTTGCATGTCCCTGATAATACACTTATCGATATTGATGAGATGAAGGCATATCCTGATGAAAAAACTGCCATTATTACTACAGGTTCTCAAGGAGAGTCCATGGCAGCATTGTCTCGAATGGCAAGTGGTACTCATAAGAAAATCCAGATTAAGCCTGGTGATACTATAGTATTTTCATCACATCCAATACCTGGAAATGAAAAAGCAGTGTCAAATATTATTAATTCATTGATTAATAGAGGCGCAAATGTAATCATGCAGGATGTACATGTATCTGGACATGCCTGTGAGGAAGAAATCAAACTTATCTATTCTCTTGTAAGACCTAAATTTGCAATACCAGTTCACGGAGAAGTAAAGCATTTGTATGCTCAGGCTCAGATAGCTGAAAGCTTAGGATGGGATACTAATCATATAAAAATACTTAGATCCGGTGATGTTTTAGAGTTGTCTAACGATGATGAAGAGGCTAAGATTACAGGTCATGTACATACTGGGGCAATTATGGTTGATGGTATCGGTGTAGGAGATGTTGGAAACATTGTTATCAGAGACCGTCAAAAATTGGCAGAGGATGGCATAATTATTGTTGTTCTTACCATTGCGGGTGGAACAGGTGAGGTTCTTGCCGGTCCAGATATTGTATCTCGTGGATTTGTTTATGTAAGAGATTCTGAAGACCTGATGGAAAGTGCCAGAGCTGTATTAAATGATACAATGGATTCTCTTTCTCAGAATAATATCACTGACTGGAATAAGATTAAGCAGGAGATTAAAGATAATTTAGGTGATTTTGTATGGCATGAAACTCAAAGACGTCCAATGATTATGCCTATTATCATGGAGGTTTAATATCGTTGATAGTTGATGAAAGGTTTACCACTTATCTAAATAGTTTATATCCTGTTTTAGAAGAGCCTTTATGTACAATAGAAAAGGAAGCAAAAGAATCTTTGGTTCCAATTATTAGAAAAGAGACTCAGAATCTGTTGCAACTATTAATTGCAATGAATAAACCACGATCAATACTTGAAGTAGGTACTGCTGTTGGCTTTTCAGCAAGCCTTATGGCAAAAGCAGCAGGAAATGATTGCAAAATTACAACCATTGAGAACTACGAGCCACGGTTTCAGATTGCAATAGATAATTTTTCTAAAATGGGTATAGAAAAGCAAATCACTTTTTTAACTGGAGATGCTATAGAGATACTCCCTACTTTAGAGGGCCAATTTGATTTTATATTTATGGATGCAGCCAAGGGTCAGTATATTAATTTTTGGCCTCAGATAAAACGACTTACTGCGGACAATGGCATTATAGTTACAGATAATGTATTGCAGGATGGGGACATTATTGAATCTCGTTATGCTGTTACTCGTAGAAATCGTACCATACATAAGCGTATGCGTGATTATTTATATGAACTGACACATGATGAGGATTTTACAACATCTATATTACCTCTTGGGGACGGGGTATGTATCAGTGTGAAAGGATAGATGAATGAAAAAACCTGAATTACTAGTTCCGGCAAGTAATCTTGAAGTATTAAAGATTGCTGTTACTTTTGGAGCAGATGCTGTTTATATTGGTGGCGAGGTTTATGGACTTAGAGCCAAAGCTAAAAATTTTTCAAAACAGGATATGATTGAAGGCATTACTTTTGCACATAATCATGGAGTAAAGGTTTATGTTACTGCAAATATATTAGCGCATAATGATGATTTAGAGGGTGTAAGAGAGTATTTTACCGAACTTAAGGAAGTTAAGCCGGATGCTCTAATTATCTCAGATCCTGGTATATTTACTATTGCCCAGGAGATTTGTCCTGAAATAGAAGTACATATTTCAACTCAGGCTAATAATACCAACTACGGTACGTATAATTTCTGGCACAAATTAGGTGCAAAGAGAGTTGTATCTGCCCGTGAATTGTCGCTTAATGAAATTAAAGGCTTAAGAGATAATATTCCTGATGATTTGGAGATAGAAACCTTCATACATGGAGCTATGTGTATATCATATTCGGGTAGATGTTTACTTTCAAATTATTTTACAGGAAGAGATGCTAATCAGGGGGCCTGTACTCATCCTTGCAGATGGAAGTATGCTGTGGTTGAGGAACAAAGACCAGGTGAGTATTTGCCTGTATATGAAAATGAGAGAGGAACCTACATATTTAATTCAAAAGATTTGTGTATGATAGAACATATACCAGAACTTTTGGATTCAGGTATAGATTCATTCAAGATAGAAGGCAGAATGAAAACTGCATTGTATGTTGCCACAGTTGCAAGAACATACCGAATAGCTATTGATGATTGTTTGAAATCAAGAGAATTATATGATTCAAAGCTTGACTGGTATAAAGAACAAATTGCAGCTTGTACATATAGACAGTTTACAACAGGATTCTTCTTTGGTAAGCCACATGAAGAATCACAGATATATGACAATAATACATATAATGTTGGATATACCTATTTAGGAATTGTTGGACCTAAGAATTCACAGGGCTTCTTTGAAATTGAGCAACGAAATAAATTTTCTGTAGGTGAAACTATTGAAATTATGAAGCCAAATGGAGATAATATTAATGTAGTGGTTCGTCAAATTATTGACGAAGATGGAAACAATATGGAAAGTTGTCCACATCCACAACAAAAATTATTTATAGACTTAGGAGTAGAATTAGATCAATTTGATATTCTTCGTAGAGAAGAAGAATAGTTTCTACTACAAGGAGGTATTATGGCAACTAAGAGCAAAAGCAAGTATTTGGCGTACGTAGGTACATATACTCATGAAAAGAGTTTGGGTATTTATGTTTATGATATTGAAGTAGAGACTGGTGTATTAAAATTTAAAGAAGTTGCACCTATAAACAATCCTTCTGATATTTGTAGTTCAAAGGATAAAGAAATCTTGTACTCAATAGCAGATGAGGGTGTTGCTGCATTCAAGATTCAAAAAGATGGAAGTCTTCAGTTTATGAATCTTGAATGGATAGGTGGTATGAGAGGCTGCTATATTAGATCTGATTCTCAACGCAGATACTTGTTCGTAGGCGGATATCATGATGGCAGAGTTACTATGATGAATCTTAAAGAAGATGGATCTATTGGAACTATTGCTGATGGTATTTTCCATCAGGGTGTTGGAAAATCTGTTGCGGACAGACCTCTTATTCCTCATGTAAATTGTGTTGAGCTTACTCCAGATGAAAAGTTTTTGTGTGCTATAGATAGCGGCTTACATCAGATAAAAATATATGAAATCGATTACGAGAGAGGTCGCCTCAGGCTGGCAGATATCGTAAGATGCCAAATGGGAAGCTATCCACATAGAATGAGATTTTCAAGAGATGGAAAGAATGCTTATGTTGTTACTGAGAATTCAAATGAAATTCTTGCATATTCTTATGAGTTAGTTGACGGTAAAGAACCAAAATTTGAGTTACTGCAAAAGGTTTCTATGCTTCAGAATACGGATGCTGTTGCATGTACAGGTACAAATATCAAAATCAATATGGATGATGACATGGTTTATGCATCTGTAGATGGACTTGATGCTATATGTATGTTTAGAAGAGACATTAAGACTGGTTTGCTTGAATTTGTATCACATACATATATTAGCGGAGATTATCCAAAGAGCTTTGCTATATTACCTGGTGAAAAATATATAGTTTCTCTTAACCATGATACAAATGAGATTATGACTTTTACTATTGATAAGAAAGACGGACATGGGCTTATGGCCGCAAGACCAATTAGTATGGAAAAACCTAATAGTATCATTGTATTAGAGATTCCACAGTAAGGATTTTCATTTGCCCTGCTTAATATGCAGGGCTTTTTGTATAGATAGGAGAATTATGTCTGGATCAAGTTTTGGAAAAAATATTACAGTTACAACATGGGGGGAAAGCCATGGAAAAGCGTTAGGTGTGGTTATAGATGGTATACCTGCTGGTTTAGAACTTAATGAATCAGATATTCAAAAGTATCTGGACAGAAGAAAGCCAGGGCAGTCGAAGTATACTACTTCACGAGCTGAAGGCGATGATGTTGAAATATTATCAGGAGTATTTGAGGGAAAGACCACAGGATGTCCTATTTCTTTGATGGTAAGAAATAAAGATCAACACTCAAATGATTATGGAAATATTGCAACTACTTTTAGACCTGGTCATGCAGATTACACTTTCTGGGAAAAATATGGATTACGAGATTACAGAGGTGGTGGAAGATCTTCGGGAAGAGAAACCATTGGTCGTGTCGCAGCAGGAGCTGTTTGTTCGAAACTATTAAATGAATTGGGAGTTAATCTTATTGCTTATACGAAATCTATTGGTCCAGTATCGATTAATAATTTTGAGTTAGAAGAGTGTTTAAATAATAAGCTATATATGCCAGATAAAAACGCTGCGGTTGAGGCTGAAGCTTATCTTAATACATGCATAAAAAATCAGGATAGCGCTGGTGGTATTATTGAATGTGTGATAAAAGGGCTCCCTGCTGGTTTAGGTGATCCTGTTTTTGATAAGCTTGATGCCACATTGGCACATGCCATGTTATCCATTGGGGCTGTAAAAGGGTTTGAAATGGGAGATGGGTTTAATGTAGCTACAGCAACAGGCAGCATGAATAATGATAATTTTACTATAGAGAATAGTAAAATTATAAAGACTACTAATCATAGTGGAGGAGTTTTGGGAGGAATATCAGATGGAAGTGATCTCGTGTTTAGAGTGGCTGTAAAACCTACGCCATCCATCAGTCAGCCTCAGGCTACAGTCAACGAAGCAGGTGAGAATGTGGACATTATTATACACGGAAGACATGATCCTGTTGTTGTTCCAAGAGCAGTAGTTGTGGTAGAATGTATGGCTGCTATAACTGTATTAGATGCACTTATGGCACATATGACTGATAGATTGAGTTTTATTAAGGAGTTTTATAATTAGTGAAATACGAATTGTTAAAAACTGAGGGATTGGCCAAAAGAGGCAGATTTACTACTGTTCATGGTGTGATTGAGACCCCGGTATTTATGAATGTTGGGACGGTAGCTGCAATTAAAGGCGCGGTTTCTACAGATGATTTAAGAGGCATTAAGACTCAAGTTGAATTATCGAATACATATCATTTACATGTTAGACCAGGAGATAAGCTAATAAAAGAACTGGGAGGACTCCACAAGTTTATGGCTTGGGACAAACCGATACTTACCGACTCAGGTGGATTTCAAGTTTTTTCTCTTGCAGGTCTTCGGAAAATTAAAGAAGAGGGAGTTACTTTTCAGTCTCATATAGATGGACATAAGATTTTTATGGGTCCTGAAGAGTCTATGCAGATTCAGTCTAATCTGGCATCCACTATTGCTATGGCTTTTGATGAATGTCCGCCAGCTTTGGCAGAGAGAAAATATGTAGAGGATTCAGTTTCTAGAACTACTCGTTGGTTATATAGATGTAACGATGAAATGAATCGTCTTAATAATCTTGATGATACGATTAACAAAGAGCAGCTTTTGTTTGGTATTAATCAAGGAGCTGTGTTTAATGATATAAGAATAGAACATGCCAAGACTATTTCTGAATTAGATTTGCCAGGATATGCCATAGGTGGTTTGGCTGTAGGTGAATCTCATGAGCAGATGTATGATGTCATTGAGCATGTAACACCTTATTTACCAAAAAGTAAGCCAACTTATCTTATGGGAGTGGGAACTCCTGCTAATATTTTAGAAGCAGTTGACAGAGGCGTTGATTTCTTTGACTGTGTTTATCCTAGTAGAAATGGCAGACATGGTCATGTTTATACCAAGTTTGGTAAGCTCAACCTGTTTAATCAAAAATTTGAAAAGGATATGAGACCTATAGAAGAAGGATGTCAATGTCCTGCATGTAAGACTTATTCAAGAGCATATATCAGACATCTTTTGAAAGCCAAGGAAATGCTTGGAATGAGACTTTGTGTATTACACAATCTATATTTTTATAATAATATGATGGAAGAAATCAGAAATGCTTTAGATGAAGGTAATTTTGCTACATATAAGAAAAATATGCTTGATTCTATGTCTTCAGATATGTAGAATGTTTTTATATGTTAATTAGGAGGTAATAAAAATGGAAGCAGGTGCAAGTACACTTAGCTTAGTAGTATGGATTGTTGTTCTTTTTGTATTCATGTATTTTTTCATGATTAGACCACAGAACAAGGAACAGAAGGCTAAGCAGGCAATGATTACAGCTTTGGCTATTGGTGATACAGTTCTTACTACTAGTGGATTCTATGGAGTAGTTATTGATATTTCTGATGATACTGTTATTGTAGAGTTCGGTAGCAATCGTAACTGTCGTATCCCAATGCAAAAGGCAGCTATTTCTGCAGTTGAAAAGCCAGAAGATGCTATTAAAGCGGAGAAAAACGATAAGGATAAAAAATAAAATTAATTCTTAATACAAAAAGCTGATTACTTGAGACATGTAATCAGCTTTATTTTTATTTCTTTTTAAGTTTGTTTGAAGCTTTCTCCATGAAGGATTTAGTTCCTTCAACAGGATGAGAGAATTTTACTATATGACGAAGCTGACCTCTTTCAATTTCACTGAGGTTTTTAATAATATTGGAAAGGTGTTCTTCTGTAAATTGTTCTTTCAAATCCAATAGCTTTTCTGTAGCAATTTCTTTTCTTACAATTGCAGCTTCTTTTGACGCATTTTTCTTTTCGATAAATTCTGCTTTTTTGTCTGCTAAAGCTTCGTATGTATTATCATATTTTTCAGACATGTAGGTATTAAACTGCGTATTTAGTCGCTCAAATTCCTTTGCGAAGGTTGTAAGTGCTGAAACTGTAAGCGCGATATCCATGCCTAAAATCATCATAAAAATTAAAGCTAAAAGTTCTATAATGAATGTATAATTAAATATATCCAAAGCTATAATTACTGGAATAACATAAGTGTTGATTAGTATTCCCGCTATTCCAAATCCTAAAGATGCAGGTACACATACACGTCCATTAATATTTAAAGGAACATTGCTGTAATCCCACCACTTGGCATGGAATATTTTTTCCAAAGCAAATGAGGTTGTATACTCTAAAACTACTGAACCTAAATAGCAAATGACAAATACTTGAAGTAAAGTAGCATTCTGTAATTGTGTATTTGGTAATTCGTGAAATACTATGGTAACACCAAGAGCGCCAAAACCATATATCGGAACAATAGGACCATATAGGAATCCGCGATTCTGCCAACCATGGTCTTTTAAAGTACAGTAGCAGGATTCATATATCCATCCCATAAAGCTATACATAATAAATAATACGAAATATCTACAAAGTATCATGTTAGTCTCCTTTTTGATAGTTCAATTATATGGTTTGTTAATAAAAAAAGGAAGAGCTTCAATCAATACTAGGCTAAGAATTAACAATGACATATAATATAATCATAAATACTGTTTGAGGTAAAAACTAATGAAGATTATTTTAGCGTCGAATTCACCAAGAAGAAAGGAACTTCTTGAAAGGATTGGTTACGAATATACTGTTAAGCCAACTGAAATTGATGAAAGTACATCAATTATAGATCCGGAATTGATGGTTAAGGACTTGTCATATAAAAAAGCAATGGCTGTTGTTGAACTTGAAAAGGGAAAACTTGAATCTGATGATTGTGTTGTTTTAGGTTCTGATACAGTAGTATCAATAGATGGATGTATTCTAGGTAAACCTATAGATGAGGAAGATGCTTTTGAAATGTTAAAAAGACTATCTGGCAAAAGCCATATAGTATGTACAGGAGTAAGCCTTATTCCGTTGTGGGATATAAAAAAAGCTGTTACTTTTTCAGAAACAGCCAAGGTATATTTTTGCAAACTTACGGATGACGAAATATGGAAGTATATTATGTCCCGGGAACCTATGGATAAAGCTGGAGGCTATGGAATACAGGGACTGGCAAGTAAGTTTATTGAAAAAATAGAGGGTGATTATTATACAATTATGGGATTACCTGTTTGCAGAACCTATAAGGAATTAAAAAAGCTAGCTGAATAATTCAATATCAAGAATCTGTTTACCTTTTTTTGTAGTTCCTCCGATGTTTAATATTTTGATTTTTCCAAATCCACGAACACTTATAGTACTCGTATCATTTATTACATAATCATTGTTTTCTGTTAATCGACCGTTTACAGCTATTTTTTTCTCAAAAAACAATGAGGCGGAATCTTTTCGTGATAAATTAAATGCTCGGGCTATTATTGCATCGCAACGCATGGATGCTACTTGAATTGTTGATATGGTACCATCCATTGATGGCAGAAAATCACTGTTTATCTCTACAAGTTCTGTTTTAATGGTATTTCTTCCTATGCTGACAAGTGATTTTTGAATGTATTCACAGATTTTTGTTGTTGTAAACACATACGCACTTTGTTCTTCGACTATAATATCTCCGATACAGCGTCGTTCAATGCCCAAATTCATAATCGAACCCAGATAATCTCGATGAGTCATTTTGGTAGCAAATTTGGCGGAAATGGGAGTTATCTTAAGACATACCATTGGATATTCTTCGCTGTAGCCAAAGTAATCCTGGTTACCAATCCTAAGTATTTTTCTTTCGGCGTTTTCGTAGCCACCCCATAATTCGCAAGGAATAGGCGGAAAATTAGAAATATTCTTGTAAAAATCTTCCTGTTCAGATAAGGATAAAAAATCTGAAAATATATAGTGATTATTTTTGTAGGCTCTGTTAGCCATATCTTCTAAGTTATTCATGATATTATTTTAACAAAAATTACTTGAAACATATAGTATTAAGTGGTAACATATATATAGTTTTACTGGGAATGACTTAAGAGAGAGCGAAAGCTCTCTCTTTTCTTATGGTATAGGAGGTAAAGGTTTGAAAGTAAAAGATATTGAAGCTCGCACAGAGGAGTTGATTATACCTATTTTAGATAGAATGGGCTTTGAACTCTATGATGTAGAGTATGTCAAGGAAGGCCAGGATTACTATCTTCGAGCCTATATTGACAAGGAAGGTGGCATTAATATTGATGATTGCGTAGCAGTAAGCCGCGAAATGAATGAACTTATTGATGTCGAGGATTTCGGTTCCGATGAAGGATATATTTTTGAGGTAAGCTCACCTGGCCTTGGCAGAGTGTTAAAAAAAGATAAACACTTTGAAAAATCATTAGGACTTGATGTTGATATAAAAACATACAAACCCATCAATGGTTCGAAGGAATTCACAGGAGAATTGACTTCATTTGATAAGGACACAATCACTGTTACTTTTGATGACGGTGTTGAAATATTTAACAGAGCAGATATTGCTCAGATAAAACTTACTATTGATTTTTAATATAAGGAGGAATTATGGCAAGCAATTCAAATGGATTTTGGGAGGCATTAACTGATCTCGCAAAGGAAAAAAACATAAGCATGGATGTTCTTATTGAGACTATTGAGGTATCACTTCAGATAGCTTGTAAGAATAATTATGGAAAGTCAGATAACGCTATTGTTGATATAAACCGTGAGACAGGTGAATATCACGTATATTTGGCAAAAGAGGTTGTTGAGGTTGTTGAGGACAGTGTCGAGCAGATATCTTTAGAGGAGGCTCAAAAGATATCTGGCAAGCACAGCATTGGAGATATTGTAAATATCGAAGTGAAGTCTAAGGACTTTGGACGTATTGCTGCTACTGCTGCAAAAAATACAATCACACAAAAGATTAGAGAAGAAGAACGCAAAGTACTTTTTGAAGAGTATTATGCTCTTGAGCATACTGTAGTTACAGGTGTTGTGACTAGATTTTCTGGCAACAATATTCATATTAATCTTGGAAAGCTCGAAGGATTTTTAGCAGAAAACGAGCAGGTAAAGGGTGAGCATTATAAACCACAGGATAGAATTAAGGTTTATATTGTTGAAGTAAAGACTTCTAACAAGGGACCTCGTATTCTTGTATCTCGTACACATCCAGAACTTGTTAAGAAGCTCTTTGAAGAAGAAGTTTCAGAAGTTAGAGATGGTATCGTTGAGATAAAATCAATTGCGCGTGAGGCAGGTAGCAGAACTAAGATTGCTGTATGGTCTCAGGATCCAGATGTTGATCCAGTTGGTGCATGTGTTGGTCAAAACGGTTCGCGTGTAAATGCAATTGTTGATGAATTAAAGGGCGAAAAGATTGATATCGTTGAATGGGATGAAAATCCAGCTTACCTTATTGAAAATGCATTATCACCATCTAAGGTTGTTGCTGTAATGGCTGATGCTGATGAGCGCAGCGCAAAGGTTGTAGTACCAGATTATCAGTTATCTCTTGCTATAGGTAAGGAAGGTCAGAATGCACGTCTTGCAGCAAGACTTACAGGATTTAAGATTGATATTAAGAGTGAAACTCAAGCTAAGGAATCTCCTGACTTTATGAATTTTGGTGAGGACTACGAAGATGAGTACTTTGATGAGGAAGAGTACTATGATGAGGAAGAATACTATGATGAGGAGTATTCAGATGAGCAATCAGAGGAAAATTCTTCAGAGGAATAATTGTGAAGAGTAAAATTTCACCTTTAAGGAAGTGTGTCTCTTGTAATCAAATGATTCCTAGAGATAATATGCTTCGCGTTGTAAAAAATAAGGAAGGCAACGTATTTTTGGATATAAGTCAAAAAGTTGATGGAAGAGGGGCATATGTTTGTAAAACAAATATATGTATAGATAAGGCTATTGAAAAAAAATCCTTTTCAAGGACTTTAAAATGCAATGTCCCAATGTCAGTTTTTGAGGAAATTAAAGGATGGATGACTAATGATTGATAAGGTTTTAAATCAGATAAGCATGTCCATGAAAGCTGGCGCCGTAAAAAGCGGTGAGTTTGCGTGTGAACAGGCAATTAAGGCCAAGGAAGCATATTTGTGTATAGTTGCTAAGGATGCATCTGATAACACAAAGAAGTCATTTCGTAATTCCTGCGATTTTTATAATATAAAATATGTTGAATATGGATCAAAAGAGACATTAGGTCTTGCTATAGGCAAAGAATTCAGAGCATCTATCGTTATTTGTAATGAAGGACTTGCTAATAGCATTTGTGAAAAGATAAGCTTCCAGGGTTAGTTTAGGAGGAAGATAGATGGCAAAAATTAAAGTACATGAATTAGCTAAGGAGTTAGGCGTTGAGAGTAAGGATGTTGTTGCGTTTCTCGCTACTTCTGGTATAGAAGCAAAGGCACAAAGTGGTATTGAGGATGATATGGCTTTAAAGGTTAGAAATAACTTTTCAAAAAAGTCAGAAGAACCTAAAAAGACTGTAAAGGCAGAGGCGGAAGCACCTGTTAAGAAGCAGCGTCCAGTGGATAAGGATGGTAATCCGGTTAAGAGACCACGCCCAGTTGATAAGAACGGTAATCCATTGCCACCAAAAAAGAATGTTTTTGTTGTTACAAACAGAGATCGTGACGACAGAAGACGTCGTTCATCATCAGATAATTCTCATGAGCAAAGAGATAACAGATCATCTAACAATAATCAACAGCAGGCTGTTGCTCCAAGAGGACCAATCAGACCTCGTACTTATGCTGATGGGTTAAGACCATCACAACGTGCTGCTGTTCAGCAGGAAGATGATTTTATAGTTTCAAGATCAGATAAGACTTCAGATAACAATAGAAATGAAGCTAAATCTAATAAACCAGAAAGAAACGAGCGCGGTAATAAAGCAGATAGAAATGAAAGATCTGATAGGAATGAGCGCATGGATCGTCCTAACAAATCTGAAAGATTTGATAGGAATGACAACAAAAATCGTTCAGACAGAACTGATAGGTCGGATAGAAATAATAAGCAGGATAAGTTTGATCGTTCTTCAAGGCCAAACAATCAGTCTAATCAGGGACCAAGAGGTGCAAAAACATCAAATGTAAATTCTGTTGCTCCAGATCAGAATAATTCACAATCCAAGGGCGGCAGACGTGATGACAAAAAGAAGCATAATAACAATAATAATGATAGAGACAACTTAGGTTCAAAGAAGCAGGAACGCTTTGTAAATCTTGAGAAAAACGGCGGCAAGAAAAAGCATAATAATGCGCCTAAAGCACCAGAGCGTGATATGGAGGAAGTACTTACTATCACAGTTGGTGATTATATTACTATTAAGGACCTTGCTGATAAAATGAAGGTTCAGTCTTCAGCTGTTGTTAAAAAGCTATTTATGAAGGGTACAATGGTTACTGTTAACCAGGAAGTTGATTATGAAAAGGCTGAAGAAATAGCACTTGAATTCAACTGTATATGTGAACCAGAAGAAAAGGTTGATGTTATTGCGGAGCTTCTTAAAGAAGAAGAAGTAGATATGTCTGATATGCCAAGTCGTCCACCTGTTGTCTGTGTAATGGGACACGTTGATCATGGTAAAACATCTTTACTTGATGCTATTAGAGACACAAAGGTGACATCTAGAGAAGCTGGTGGAATTACCCAGCATATTGGTGCATATGTAGTTGAAATTGATGGACAAAAGATTACATTCCTTGATACTCCAGGTCATGAAGCATTTACAGCAATGCGTATGCGTGGCGCAAATTCAACTGATATTGCAATACTTGTAGTTGCTGCTGATGATGGTGTAATGCCTCAGACAGTAGAAGCAATTAACCATGCAAAAGCAGCTGGTATAGAGATTATTGTTGCAATTAACAAGATTGATAAGCCAAATGCAAATATTGAAAGAGTAAAGCAAGAATTATCAGAGTATGAGCTTATTCCTGAAGACTGGGGCGGCAGTACAGTATTTGTGCCAGTATCAGCACATACCAAGGAAGGTATAGATACTCTTCTTGAGATGATACTTTTAACAGCTGAAGTACTTGAGCTTAAAGCTGATCCAAAGCGTAAAGCAAGAGGACTTGTAATCGAGGCTCAGCTTGATAAAGGTCGTGGAGCTGTTGCAACAATGCTTGTTCAAAAGGGTACACTTAAAGTTGGTGATCCAATTGCATGTGGTAGCTGCTATGGCAAGGTTAGGGCTATGATAGATGATACAGGTGCAAGAGTAAAAGAAGCAGGACCATCAGTACCTGTTGAGATTCTTGGATTATCTGACGTTCCTAATGCTGGAGAAATATTTATGAGCTTTGATTCTGATAAGGAAGCTCATAACTTTGCTGATACATTTGTTGCTGAAGGTAAAAACAAGCTCATCGAAGATTCAAAGCAGAAGATGTCTCTTGATGACTTGTTTAGTCAGATTCAGTCAGGAAATGTTAAGGAACTTAATATTATCGTTAAGGCTGATGTTCAGGGTTCTGTTGAAGCTGTAAAACAGTCGTTATCAAAACTTTCTAATGAGGAAGTTGTAGTAAAGACTATTCATGGTGGTGTTGGTGCAATCAATGAATCCGACGTAGTGTTGGCTTCTGCATCTAACGCTATTATTATTGGTTTTAATGTCAGACCTGATGCTCAGGCAAAGGCTACAGCAGACAGAGAAGGTGTCGATGTAAGACTTTACAGAGTAATTTATGATGCTATTAATGATGTTGAAGCTGCAATGAAGGGTATGCTTGACCCAGTATATGAAGAGAAGATTATTGGTCATGCAACTGTACGTCAGATATTTAAAGCATCTGGTGTTGGAAACATAGCTGGTTCTTATGTTACTGATGGTTACTTTGTAAGAGACTGTAAAGTTCGTGTTACACGTGAGGGTGAACTCATACATGAAGGTAAGCTGGCATCTCTTAAGAGATTTAAAGATGATGTTAAGGAAGTAAAGACTAACTTTGAGTGTGGTCTTGTCATTGATGATTTCTCTGATGTTAGAGAAGAGGATGTTATTGAAGCTTATATTATGGTTGAAGTTCCTAGATAGGAGTATTCATGAGAAAAGATTCAGTAAAAAATATTCGCATTAATGAAGAAGTAATGCGTGAACTTAGTAATATAATAAGATCTGAGGTCAAAGATCCAAGGATATCACCGGTTACATCGGTGGTATCCTGTGAAGTGGCCCCTGATCTTAAAACATGCAAGGCTTATATTAGCGTATTAGGTGATGATGAGGCCTGTGCAAAAACTTTGCAAGGTCTAAAAAGCTCTGCTGGTTTTATTAGAAGAGAGCTTGCTCATCGTATCAATCTTAGAAATACACCTGAGATACATTTTATTCTTGATCAGTCTATTGCTTATGCAGCAAAAATGTCTAAGATGATAGATGAAGTTACTGCCAATATTTCTGATGAAAAAGAGTAAATAAGGAGCGCTTATGATAGATAATTTTGAAATTATTCTTTCAGAAGTAAAGTCTGTAGGTATTGCAGGTCATATTAGGCCTGATGGAGATTGTGTTGGCTCTTGTATGGCTATGTACAATTATCTGGTAACATACTATCCGACTTTGCAAGTAAGTGTAATTCTTGAAGAAATACCGCATATATTTGATTTTTTCAAGAATTCTAATAAAATCAAAGCCGCCGACAGTATTTCAAAAGATACTATATTTGATTTGTTTATCGCATTGGATTGTAGCGAAGCAGCTCGTCTTGGTGATGCTTCAGTTTTCTTTAATAATGCAAAACAGACTATTTGTATAGATCATCATATCAGTAAAGGGAAATTTGCTGATTATAACTATATCATTCCTGATGATAGTTCTACATGTGAACTTGTGTATAATCAACTTCCAAAGGATAGAATTACGCCAGAAATTGCAGAGTGCTTATATACTGGCATTATACATGATACTGGTGTGTTTCAATACTCTTGTACGACAGAAGCTACCATGAAATGCGCAGGTTATCTTATGTCTTTAGGAATTAATTTTCCAAAGATATGTGATGATACATATTACGCTAAAACCATGACACAAAACAAGATGTTAGGATATGTTTTATCTAATTGTAAAACTTATCTTAATGGTAAGGTTTTAGCAGCTGTTATAACCCATGAAGATATGAAAAAGTTTAATGCAAAAACCAAGCATCTTGAGGGAATTGTACAGCAAATGAGAAATACTACAGGTGTTGAAGTAGCTGTTTTCTTATACCAACTCGATAATGGTGAATATAAAGGCTCGACAAGAGCAACAGGTGATGTAGATTTAACAGTTGTTACTGGACATTTTGGTGGTGGAGGACATAAAAAAGCTGCAGGTTTTTCTGTAGATTGTAATAATCCATGGGAGGTTGTTGAACAAGTGGTTGAACTTGTATCAATACAGCTTTCGAAATTAGAGAATAATTAATGAACAGTGGAATAATTAATGTATACAAAGAAGCCGGGTATACCTCATTTGATGTGGTGGC
>JABUSV010000226.1 GCA_021442555.1 Pseudobutyrivibrio sp.
CACTTGGTGTTGATGTAGGTGTTGCACTTGGTGTTGATGTAGGTGTTGATGTAGGCACCGCCACCTTAAATGTAACACTTGCGCCGCTCTTATCGCTTGCTGTAACTGTGTATTTTGCAGCTGTAGCTGAAGGCTTAACTATGTCAGTAGTTGCATTGGAGCTCTTATTTTCCTTTTTAGATGACTCTACAAAAGCAACTGTATCCTTAAGCTTAGCCTCCTCTGTAGCAGCCTGAGACTTAACATCCTCCTTTGCTACGTATACTTCTACCTTTTTCTTGATTTCCTTTACTGCCTTGTACTCCAGCTTGTCCTTAACATTTACTGCAACAGCATAGCCAGCTGGCTCAAGCTGATATTCTGGATTGAGAGTCTCCTCTTCCACAAGTACTGCAGTGTAATCACCCGGTGTCATATTGGAAAGCGCAATCTTGCCGTCAGCATCCTCATCCACATAGGTGTCTCCCTCAATATCATTGAGTGCCATATTATAAGCCATCAGGGCTACCTCTTTGTCCTGGCAGAGCTTAATTACATTTTCATCTGTGATTTCCTCTACACCAACACAGGCATCCCCTATCTGAGCGTTTAATGTCTCTATTGACTGAATGTATTCTTCTATCTTGTCATTGTCCTTTGGATCAATGAGCTTGACCTTGAACTGTGTTCCCTTGATACATTCATCGTTCTCGTCTGAAATATATATTGTCAAATCCTTTTCTACTGATTCAGTAGTGATATTACATCTGACGAACTTAGGCGAATATATCTGAGCCTCTGTAATAATAATCTCAGGCATAACCTCCACTGATTCTACCGTAATATCAGAAGGCTCTGTAGCCACTTCCTCTGCCTTAGCCTTGGAACTGTGATTGTAAATCAATAATCCTGATCCAACTGTTCCGACAACTAATACACCGGCCAGAATAAAAGCCAGTGACCTGTGGGTGGCACTATAGAGCTCAAACTTATTTATAAGGGTTTGCAATCTTTTTTTCACAACAATACTCCTCGAAACTAGCGTTAACCTTGTCCTTGTCTGATAAAATCAAGTCAGCCTTGGTCATCCCTTCTGGAATTGGCCACTGAACATTGATCTGAGGGTCATCAAATGCCAATCCGCCTTCGTCGTTTGGATGATAGAAATCTGTTACCTTGTAACAGAACTCAGCGTAATCGCTTACTACCATAAATCCATGTGCAAAGTTCTTTGGCACTAAAAACTGCTTCTTGTTCTCCGCTGTAAGAAGAATTCCGGCATGTTTGCCAAAGGTAGGTGAATCAGGTCTTAGATCCACTGCCACATCATATACCTCACCAGATATTACTCTGACAAGCTTATCCTGTGGAAAATTCTTCTGGAAGTGAAGTCCTCTGAGAACTCCCTTCTTGCTGGCAGACTGATTATCCTGCACGAAATCATAGAACAATCCTTCTGCTTCCATATCGTTTTTGTTGTAGGTCTCTACAAAATATCCTCTGTCGTCACCATATACTGTTGGTTCAATAATACAGAGGCCTTCTATTCCGTTAACATTTTTTGTTACGTTTATCTTGCCCATTATTATTCCTCTTACAATCCATTGGATACATCAACCAGATATTTACCGTATTCTGTTTTCATAAGTGGCTCTGCCAACTTAAGAAGCTGTTCCTTGTCGATAAATCCGCGCTTATAAGCTATCTCCTCGATGCAGGATACGTACATTCCCTGACGCTTCTGGAATGTAGATACAAACTCTGCTGCTGCAAGAAGCATGTCATGGTTACCTGTATCAAGCCATGCAAATCCACGTCCCAAGGTCTCAACATGGAGGTTACCGCGGTTGAGATATTCGTTGTTTACTGCTGTTATCTCCAGTTCTCCTCTTGCAGATGGCTTGATAGTCTTAGCTATCTGAACTACTGAGTTGTCATAGAAATACAGACCTGGTACTGCGTAGTTACTTTTTGGATTGGCTGGCTTTTCCTCGATGGAAATAGCAACACCATTTTCATCAAATTCTACCACACCGTACTCTCTTGGATCTCTAACATAATATCCAAAGATAGTAGCGCCTGCCTCAGACTCTGTACGCTCTGCTGCGCTTCTTAAAACCTTTGAAAAGCTCTGTCCATAGAAGATATTGTCTCCAAGTACCAGTGCAACAGCATCATCTCCAATAAAGTCTGCACCTATAATAAATGCCTCAGCCAGGCCGTTTGGTGCTTCCTGAATAGCGTATTCTATTCTCATTCCAAGCTGTGAACCGTCTCCTAGGAGTTCCTCAAACACTGGGAGATCTCTTGGTGTAGAGATAATAAGAACCTCTCTGATTCCTGCCAGCATAAGTGTTGACAATGGATAGTAAATCATTGGCTTGTCATAGATTGGCATAATCTGCTTTGAAATAGCCTTTGTCAGAGGATAAAGTCTTGTTCCACTTCCTCCTGCTAAAATAATTCCCTTCATTAGAACTCCTTTTCTACAGCCTCGAGAGCTGCTGCAATTACCTTGTCCATATCATAGTACTTGTACTGACCCAGGCGACCACCAAATATTACGTTGGACTCTGAGGCTGCTTTGTTGGCATACTGCTGATACAGCGCATTATTTTTATCATTATTTACTGGATAATAAGGCTCAACTCCCGGCTTCCACTCTGATGAATATTCCCTGGAAATAATGGTGGTAGGCTGACCTCCAAACTCAAAGTGCTTGTGCTCGATAATTCTGGTATATGGAATATCTGCCTCAGTGTAGTTGACTACAGCATTTCCCTGATAATTCTCCTGGTCTAACTCCTCTGTCTCAAATCTCACTGATCTGTATTCAAGAGGGCCAAAACAGCTGTCAAAATATTCATCTATCTGACCTGTAAACACCAGCTTGCCATATTCTATATCTTTTTTTACGTCAAAGAAATCCACTCCAAGACGTACTTCGCTGCCTTCTAGCATCTTTTCAACTATCTGAGTATAGCCACCTATAGGGATACCCTGGAATCTGTCGTTGAAATAGTTGTTGTCATATGTAAATCTCAGAGGCAGTCTCTTGATGATAAAGGATGGAAGCTCTGTACAGGCTCTTCCCCACTGCTTCTGAGTGTAGCCCTTTATCAGCTTTTCATATACATCGGTACCAACCAATGACAGTGCCTGCTCCTCAAGATTCTTAGGCTCTGTGATGTTAAGCTCTGATATCTGCTCTGCAATCTTATCCTTTGCCTCCTGCGGAGTCTTAATCCCCCACATCTTGCTAAAGGTATTCATGTTAAATGGCAGATTGTACAACTCATCCTTGTATACTGCCACTGGTGAATTAATATAATTGTTAAACTCAGCAAACTGGTTAACATAATCCCAAATAGCCTTGTCTGAGGTGTGAAAAATATGAGCTCCATACACATGTACATTGATATCATTAACGGACTTGGTATAGATATTGCCTGCTATATGGTCTCTCTTATCAATAACCAGTACTGACTTGCCTCTTTTTACTGCCTCATGAGCAAATACTGCACCAAACAGTCCAGCACCTACTACTAAATAATCGTATCGCATATTACTTGTACATTTCCTGATAGTATTTCTGATAGTCACCGCTTGTTACATTCTTCATCCAGTCTTCATTCTCGAAGAACCATGCGATAGTCTTCTTAATGCCTTCCTCAAAACAGGTCTCTGGATACCAGCCTACTGCTGCCTTAATCTTGTCTGGTGCGATGGCATATCTTCTGTCATGTCCCTTGCGGTCCTCTACGTATTTGATAAGCTTTTCAGATACAAGAGCCTTGCGTGGGTCGCTGTCATCAAGCATCTCCTGAAGTGTATCAAGGATGATGTGGATAATCTCTATATTCTGCTTCTCATTGTGGCCACCGATATTGTAGGTCTCAAAAAGCTTACCCTGCTCCTGAACCATATCGATTCCTTTGGCATGATCCTCAACATACAACCAGTCACGGACGTTCTTGCCATCACCATATACTGGAAGATCCTTGCCAGAAAGCGCGTTGTTGATGATAAGTGGTATCAGCTTCTCTGGGAACTGGAATGGACCATAATTGTTCGAGCAGTTGGTAATGTTTGCTGGAAACTTGTATGTATCCATATATGCCTTAACCAACATATCTGAAGATGCCTTTGAAGCAGAGTATGGGCTGTGTGGATCATATGGTGTTGTCTCATAGAAAAATGCATTTGGGTCATCATCAAGTGTTCCGTATACTTCATCTGTAGATACGTGAAGGAACTTCTTGCCAGCCTTGAAGGTGCCATCAGCCTGCTCCCAAGCTTCCTTTGCGCAGTTGAGCATAACAGCAGTACCCAGTACGTTAGTCTGTACGAATACCTCTGGGTTCTTGATAGAACGGTCTACGTGAGACTCTGCTGCAAAATGAACTACTCTGTCGATGTCATTTTCTGCAAAAATAGCTCTGATAGCTTCCTTGTCACAGATATCTGCCTTAACAAATGTATAATTATCTCTGTTTTCCACGTCCTTGAGGTTCTCAAGGTTACCTGCATATGTAAGCTTGTCTACATTGATAATACGAATCTCGTTATCGTATTTCTTAAACATGTAGTGAATATAATTGGATCCGATAAATCCTGCTCCGCCTGTTACTAAATATGTTCTCATTTTTTACTCCTCTAAACTAATTATTTGATAAATATTCATCAAGTGCGTCCTGCCAGTTGGCCATGGTATAGCCTGTGGTAAGTCGCAGCATATAGTTGTCTAATATAGAATAGTGTGGTCTGTCGGCACTGGCTGGATTCATAGCTTTGTACTCCTCACTGGTAACATGATTGACCTTACACTTAATATTCTTTTTTTCAAAAATAGCCTCTGTGAAATCAGCCCAGTTGGTATCCCCCTCACAAGTGCCATGATAGATACCGTACTGCTCTGTCTCCTCCAGATGATGGATAAGTCTTGCAAGCTCCACTGCAGATGTTGGTGAACCTAACTGGTCACATACTACTGATACCTCATCCCTGGTCTCTGCAAGTTTTAGCATAGTTTTAACAAAATTCTTGCCATCTCCGTAGAGCCATGCGGTTCTTACTATGAACCATCTGTCAGCAAACTGCTGCACCATCTGCTCACCTGCATATTTTGTTCTGCCATACGCAGATATAGGCGCAGGCTCTTCGAATTCATTGATAGGTGCGCTGGCATTGCCTGGGAAAACATAATCCGTAGACACATGTATAAGCTTGGCTCCTGTTTCTTTGGAAGCTATTGCCAGGTTTCTAGGACCCAGGGCATTAAGCCTGTAGGCAAAATCAGGATTAGTCTCGCATCCATCTACATTGGTAGCTGCAGCACAGTTGATAATAACATCTGGCTGTTTTTCTCTAACAAAGCTTAACACCTGCTCCAGATTCATAATATCCAGGTTGACAATACCATCACCTTCGATTACATCAGTTAAAATGAATTCAACTGAATCGGCATATTCATTTTGAATAGCACGTCCTAACTGTCCATTACAGCCAGTAACTAAAATCTTTTTCATTAAACGTATTCCTTACTCTTTGCGATTAATCTATTTATTGCACTAAACATACCTCTGATAGAAGCACGTGTAATGTTGCTTGATACACCAACACCATAAGTAGTGTTGCCAAATCTGTCGTCACGCATCTCGATGTAGGCTGCAGCCTTGGCATGTGAGCCCTGTGATAATGCATGCTCTGAGTAATCCACCACTGTAAAGTCGATGCTTGGCACACACTGTCTGATTGCCAGCTTAACTGCATCGATAGGTCCATTACCCTCTGCCTCAGAATGGAAGTGTTCTCCATTGAAGCTAAATTCAAGGGCTACAAAGGTATCATCGTTTTCCTTGCCGTCCTTGATATCCACATACTCCAGAGTGAGGGGCTCCTTCATCTCGAGATACTGTGCCTTGAAGGCCTCCATTATCTTCTGTGGAGCAACCTCGCCACCTTCTTTTTCTGAGATATATTGAATAACATCAGCAAATTCTCTTTGCATCTTCTTAGGCAGCTTGTAGCCGTATACGCTGTCCATGATAAAAGCAACTCCGCCCTTACCAGACTGACTGTTAATACGAACAACTGGTTCGTATTTGCGGCCAATATCAGCAGGGTCGATTGGAAGATATGGAACCTCCCAATATGGATTAGCTCTGTCGTTCATGGCAGCAACACCCTTGTTGATAGCATCCTGATGTGAACCTGAAAAAGCTGTAAATACAAGCTGACCTGCATATGGATGGCGAGCGTCTGTAGGCATCTTGGTTACACGCTCACAGACATCTACGATTTCCTTGATATCATCCAGCTCAAGCTCAGGATTGATACCCTGACTGAACATGTTATAAGCGATAGTTAATATATCTACATTACCAGTACGCTCTCCGTTACCCAGCAATGTACCCTCTACTCTGTCCGCTCCAGCCAAAAGTCCAAGTTCTGTTATTGCAACACCTGTACCCCTGTCGTTGTGTGGATGAATAGATAGAATTACATTGTCTCTGTCCTTGAAATGTGTGCTCATCCACTCGATCTGGTCAGCATATACGTTAGGTGTATTCATCTCAACTGTAGCTGGCAGATTAAATATTATAGGACAGCCCGTAGCATTATCCCAGGTTTCCTGTACAGCTGTACAGATATCAAGAGCAAAATCCACCTCTGTTCCTGTAAAGCTCTCTGGAGAGTACTCCAACTGAAGATTGCCGTTGTATCTGTCAAGGCGATCCTTAACCATCTGAGTACCCTTTTTTGCGATATCTATTATCTCTTCTCTTGAGGCATTAAATACTACATCTCTCTGTAAAGTAGATGTAGAGTTGTAGATATGAAATACAACATTTTTGATTCCTTCGATTGCTTCAAAGGTACGGTCAATAAGCTCCTCACGGCACTGTGATAATACCTGAACCTTAACATCATCTGGAATCTTGTTCTCAGCTACAAGCTTGCGAAGAAAATCAAACTCTATCTGGCTGGCTGCTGGAAATCCAATCTCGATTTCCTTGAAGCCAAGCTTGATTAATAGATCAAAAAGCTCCATCTTCTCTTCAACGCTCATTGGCTCCACCAAAGCCTGGTTGCCATCTCTTAGATCTACGCTACACCAGATAGGCGCCTTCTCAATCTGCTTGTTTGGCCATGTACGTTCTGGAAATTCTAAAACTGGATTCTTCTTGTATCTACTATAATTTAACATTGTTATTATTCTCCTAAACCTGATTCAATTGCTGCCTTAATGTGAGCAAGTGCCTCCTCTTCATCTTCTCCATCACACATCAGTTCAATCTCTTCTCCTGACTTAACGCAGGCGCCCAATACCGAAAGAACTGACTTGGCATTTGCTTCATATGACTCTCTTACTCGAAATGTAATCTTGCATGGAAACTTCATCGCTTCCTCGCAAAGTACACCAGCAGGGCGAAGGTGTAAACCTGTTGCTCCACTAATAATAACCCTTGTTGAAACCATTATTTATCTCCTCTATGTCCACACCCCATGTGTCCATACGAAAACACATTAGATGATTGTGTTAGTAATAAGGTCTGCCAGCTTCTTGGCATCCTCCTCGATTTCCTTTTGATTCTTACCCTCTATCATAACACGAACCAATGGCTCCGTACCTGATGGACGGATAAGTACTCTGCCCTCACCTGCGAACTTCTTCTCAAGTTCTTCGATTGCACTTGCTATCTCTGGATATTCCATGTAGCTTTCCTTCTTGTGAGTTGGAACCTTGGCGTTAATCAAAGCCTGTGGAAGAACATCCATTACAGATGCCAGCTCTGAAAGAGACTTGCCTGTACCAACCATAACCTCAAGGAGTCTAAGACCAGATAAAAGTCCATCTCCTGTGGTATTGTCATCAAGGAAAATAACGTGTCCTGACTGTTCGCCACCTAAGTTGTATCCGTTTTCCAACATGTTCTCAAGAACATATCTGTCACCAACCTTGGTGCTCTCAAGCCTTAGGCCCTGTTCCTTGGCCATGAGTGTAAAACCAAGGTTACTCATTACGGTAACTACTACTGTATTTTTCTTAAGTGTACCCTTGGACTTCATGTAGTTGGCACATATGGCCATTACCTGATCACCATCTACCAGATTGCCCTTCTCATCAACAGCTAACATTCTGTCGGCATCGCCGTCAAAGGCAAGACCTACATGGGCATGCTCAGCCACGACTCTGGCCTTAAGCTCATCCATGTGAGTGGAACCACAGTTGGAATTGATGTTGGTACCATCTGGATTGGTATGTATTGCTACAAGCTCTGCTCCAAGTTCCATAAGTGTCATAACGCTGGTTTTGTAGCTGGCCCCCTCTGCGCAGTCAATAACAACCTTGAGACCTGACAAGTCTACAGGTACAGTCTTTTTAATGAACTCCACATATTCTCTTCCCATGTCAAAACGATAGTCAACGCGACCAACCTCTGAACCGATAGGTTTTACTACGTCCTTCATGTCATTTTTGATAAGTGCTTCTATCTCGTCCTCCAATTCGTCAGACAGCTTGTATCCGTTGCCGTTGAAGAACTTGATACCGTTAAACTCCATTGGATTGTGGCTGGCTGATATAACTACACCAGCATCTACTTTGTGCTTTCTTGTAAGGTATGCAATGGCAGGTGTTGGAAGCACTCCAACGTATACTGCATTGGCACCTACTGAACAAATACCGCTCATAAGAGCATTTGCAAGCATTGTGCCAGATATACGTGTATCGCAGCCTACGATGATAGTAGGCTGGTGAGCCTGCTCCTTAGTAAGGACATAGGCTCCTGCCTGTCCAAGCTTAGTAGCCAGCTCGATGGTAAGCTCAGAGCCTGCAACTCCTCTTACTCCGTCTGTTCCAAATAATCTTCCCATTAATTTGCCTCCGTAGTTTTAGTAGGCTCAGGTGTCTCAGTAGCCTTTGGCTTGTCTATAGGCTCTGTAGAGTCATCTGTAGTCTCCTCAGTAGGAGTTGGAGTAGGAGTCGCCTTGGACTCCGAATCTCCTCCTACACGTGTAATTCTAATATTGATTGTTGTGTTCTGTACTGTAATACCATCAATAGTATCGTAATGAAGCACAACTGTATGCTCACCAGCATTAAGACCTGTACAGTCGATGTAGCCTGTAAGCTGTGTTTTATCAAAGGATGCCAGAGCATCTGCATTACCAAAAATATGTGTCTCCACGTTACCATCTGTAACAGTCGCCTCCAGTCCTGATGCCAGATTGGCAATGGTGATGTTGGACTTAGGCATGGCAACTGTGCTGGATACCTCACCCTCCATGTTGACATAGATCGTAACCATGTTCTGAGTACTGTCTACAAGTGATACACCCTCTGGCAGGTATGCGCAGATGTCCACTACTGTACTAAATGAGCCCGTTACCTCACTCAGGTTGATTACAGAATCTGGAATGGTAATACCTGTTACATCATTGAGATACTGCGGTTCACCCTTGAGGGCAATAGACACAGGATCTACTGTTATACTCGAGAGCACCAGATCATCACTAAGCTGTCCGCTGGTTCGAACTGATACATCCACAGTCTTCATGCTCACAAAGTTGACAGTTACATCTACCAGCTGGTTTGAAAGCTCTAAACCACTTACATCTACTACCTCGCCATCAGCACTGTAGAATACAGGCATAACTCCCAGAGTGACATCAGCGCTCATCCCATCTACGTCTATAACTGCTTCTGCATAGGCGATTTTTTCTACCTCAGGCTCTCTGCCTGTAATGGTAATCAATGAAGGATTAACCTCCACAGAATCTATTACCACTCCATTTGCAGGAGTACCAGTTGTCTTGGCATTTACAATATATGAGTTGGAAAGCTTGTTCTCCAGTTCTACATACAGATACAACTGCTTGGATGATATACTGATATTTCCAGCATATTCCTTGGCAGATACCTCGACTGGAACTCTGGTTCCTGCCTCAAGATAATTCATGTCAGCCTTGGCAACAAAATTGGAGTTTGAAAGCTTTTCTATGATGGATCTCTTGGCAGTAACTCTAAAGGTAACCGTGTTGATTCCATCCTTAATCTCGTAGTATTTTCCTGAGTTCAGTAAAGCCTCATCATTAACAACAGTAACTACCGCTGTGAAGGACCTTGTCTGCTCAGGGTCATCTACATTGACAACCACCAGCCACAGAGACAGGGCAAACAAAATAGCTAAAAGCTTGATGCCGATGTTGTTAGTCAAGGCACGCTTGATATCGAATTTCATTAACGCACCTCCTTATCCAAAGCTTCCATTCCATCAGAATCCGGATTGGACATCTGAAGCCTCTTAAGTTCGTTGATCAGGTCTTCCTCACTTACATTGCGATAAACCTTACCTTCCTTGGCATAGGAAACCTTACCAGTCTCCTCCGATACAACAATAGTCAAAGAATCCGACACTTCACTGATACCAACAGCAGCTCTGTGTCTTGTTCCCAAATCCTTGGATAATCCCATGTTATCTGACAGTGGCAAATAACATGTAGCAGATACTATTCTGTCCCCACGAACTATGATTGCTCCATCGTGAAGAGGTGTATTTTTTTCAAAAATATTGATGAGTAGCTGACGCGACACAAGAGAATCAATAGGTATACCCGTTCTCTCGAACTCTGTCAGTTGCATATTATTCTCTACAACTATGAGGGCACCTGTCTTGACAGCTCCCATCTCATAACATGCGGTAACCATGCCAACTATTGTGGAATCATCAAATCTCTTCACAGCAGACCTTAATGCTCCAAAAGAAAACAGACTGGCTGTTATTTTTCTTCGCCCAATCTGCTCGAGAGCGCGACGAAGCTCAGGCTGGAATACTACAAGTAGCGCCATTACAGCCACGCTGACCAGTTTTTCACCCAGCCATAGAATCGTATTCATCTGGAAAAGGGCTGCCAGTCCAAAAAATACCAGAATAACTATAACTCCTCGTATAAGCATCCATGCTCGGCTGTTTTTTATCCAAACCAGCAGGTGGTATACAAAGTATGCAATTATCACAATCTCAATAGCATCAAATATTCCCATATCCGGGATATTGATGTTGAAGTAGTCGTCAAAGAACGCATCTATGGAGTTCACTACTTCGACCACGCGATCACTTCCTTCCGTGGGACCTAATCATTAAAAGGTCTTAATCTCTTTGTCCTCGTCTACCATACGAATCTTAGGTATGGCTGCTACATAATAATAGTAGTCATCATCCTCAAACTGGACCTTCTCGATTCTGGAATAATCCAAATCAAGGATAAAATAATTCATAAATACACCAACTAAAAATACTACCAGGTTGGCAAGTATCAACGAACCTATCTCACCACGCTGACTGGTAATAATTAAACCTACCAGCATGATAATAAACTCAACAACAACGCCTGCCACATCTGCCACCAGCCACGACATGCGGATAGACTGCTGTCTCAATGTGTAAACTGTAATAAACATGGCAACCATCGCTATTACAAAAATATAGAACATCTTATTTTGAACCATCTGCACTACCAGCAGTGAAATAACTGATATATCTGCAGTCTCGTCCAATATTGTAGATGAATTAATCTTGATAATATGCAGGTAATATGCAAAAACACTACCGCAGATTACAGATGTCAGTTCCTTGAAATCTCTAAGGAGTCCTGCGCCCATGGCAATAACATATGGGCAGTTTAAACTGTATGTAAGCGGTACTACAACTGTATTGTATGTATTCTTGCTTCTGAAATATGCACAAACAATAATTGATACAACCCAAAATCCCAGCGCAATTAAAGCTACCTGTAGGGATAGACTGGTCAAATCTGCAATAAGCACCAATGCCAGTAACGCGGCAGCACCATTCATTGGAAGAAATGCACTAATCGCTGCTACAGCAACATTAACATACCAATGATTCAGGTTCTTAAGATAGCCAAAGTTGGAATTGATAACCATCATTCCAACAAAAGCAACTATAAAGTTCCAAATGCGAAGCATCAGCACTTCTCTTGCCAATACAAATCTGCGAATGCCGTCTCTTACTCTGATAAAACTATTCATTATTCCCCAATCCTTTTATTCCATGTCCTGTTCTTCAAGTCGTGTGTATCTGGCTGGTATCCTGGTAGGTCTTGTAGCCTGAGCCTCATCCTCATACATGGACAACAGCTTGTCATACTGGAGTTTGCGCTCCTTGATAAGTTTACTGCCTTCCTTGTACGTATTCTTTGCTTTTCTTCTTGTGAAATGAACATGCAGCACAATATATGCAGCATAAATCAGCATGCCTATTGCTATAAACAGCACTACCTCGCTTAGCTTGAATTCATCACCCATTGAGCTAATAAATTCCAGCATCACAAGTGCAAATATCACCAGGTAAAGAAGTGTACCTCCAAAAAAACCTGCCCATCCATGAAGCGCTATATATTCCTTTTTTTTATACCTTAGCATTGGCTCGTATTCATGGCTGTAATTCTTCTCAAAAATAGCCATCCGAGTCATATGCTTTACTCTGTCTTCATTAATCATATTATCCCTTCTCTTTTGGCTCCTGCTCTTAACGTCAGGCACCACAACTTCCTACATATTCGGAAGTATTTTTATAAATGATTACAGTTATGACATAGTAAACGTAATCATACATGGTAAGTATATCACACTTTGAAATTATGGCAAATGAAAACCCACTCCTAAGGGAGTGGGTCTTATGTTAAATAAATCTCATTTTGTTAGATTCAGACTTTCTTCTTGTGTCTGTAGGAGTAGGGTCAACCTTTTTCATGATGGACTCCTCAAATTTGCCTGCGATCTTTTGCTTACAAGCCTCGCAATATCTTCCAGTGCGGATATTTGCCCCACACAGTTCACATTCAATGCCAACAGATGAATCCTCAGAGAATTGTAAACGTTCCTCTCTGATCCACTGCTTAATCTGGCTGGTGGTTACCCCATTGTCTTCCGCTATCTCATTAATATTTTTTCCCGGATTATCACGAATGTAATCCTTAACATTATTATACTTTTTTTCAATCTCGTCTCTGCAGACTGGACAGATATCAGGTCCGCTAAGGTAGTTAAATAATCTTCCACACCCTCTGCAATTACGTACGTCCATACCAACTATACCTCCTGCGTATTATCCCCAATGCATACCGACATACAATAGACTTCCCTTACTCCTGCAGCTCTAAGCACCGCTGCAACATGGTCCATGGTACTGCCTGTTGTATATATGTCGTCTATCAGCATTACTTTATTCAAGTTTACATCTTTTTTTGCTATTTTAAAAGCATTTTGTAGATTATACTTTCTTTCCACATCGTTAAGCTGTTTCATGGGCTGAGTATCACAAATCCTGACAACCAGATCGTTCCTATAGTCTATTCCTGTTCTTTTTGCCAGCTCACGGGCCAGCACCTCAGCCTGATTGTAGCCTCGTTTTTTCTTTTTTCTTTTATACATGGGAACTGGTATTATGGCATCCACCTGAATGGTGTTAAGCCACTTTGCAAATTTTTTTATCATATAATATGAAAAAATATCAGCATAACACCGCCTGTTACCATATTTGAATCTGTACATAGCCCGAGGCATGACTCCCTTATAGGAAAACAAAGCCTTGTGCTGTACAAACTCGTGATGGCGTTTTTTACAGTCTGAGCACCTCTCATCGATACCGTCTATTGGCTGACCACATTTCATGCATACCTTGTCTGTAGTAAAGAATATTTCTTTACTGCATTTTCTGCAAAACCCCACCTTTTTCTGGTCCTGACGCAGTATTTTATCGCATCCTAGACATCTTTTTGGGTATAACACATTTTTTATTACCATTGACTTATTAGGTCTTAGTTTATAAAATCAATTAGCAAACAGGGAAACATCCCGAAAGGAATAAAATGAAGGTTAGAAAAATAATAAGTCTCCTTATGATTACAGCAATGACTTTAAACATGGTCGGCTGCACGGATAATAAATCCACAGAGCCTGATAATGTCATCATCGATCCTGTTACAGGAGAGGAGATTCATTCGTATAATATAGCAGTTTGTCTTTCGGAAGACAACACCAGAAGTAGTGCATATGTGGCTGGATTCAAGGCAGCTCTTAACAAGCGTTTTCCAGATGATATTATCAATTACCAGCAATTCGTTTCCGGCCAGGACTCCAACACGCCAAGAGACATTGCCATCTCTGCATCCAGCGGCTACAACGTAGTATTTACCTGTGGAGAAGAGATGCTTGATGCCACTCAGCAGGTTATCAAGATAGTACCAATAGTTGCCTGCGATGTTTATGACTTCCAAGGTATCACCGGACTTGAGATGACAACAGACTGGGACAAGTACACAGGGCGCAACATAACAGGTGTTAGCAATATCCCGCCATATGGTCCTCAGCTTTCCATTATGATAGAAGCCAGCAACAAGCTGTTTACCGTAGGATTGCTTCAGGCAGAGGATGACCACAACGCCGACTTCCAAAATCAGATGTTTATCAAAAAGCTCAAGGAAGCCAACATAAAATACTACCTCTACACCCTTCCACCCAAGGACTACGACGAGGAATCTGTCAATCTGGAGGGCGACACTGTCATCACTCATGTTAACAGAGAAGACCTCATCAAGGATGCATGTCAAAAATGCGATGTTTTGTATATTCCTGGTGGCAGCAGTCTGGGCTCAGACAAAGAAATCATGCAGATGATCAGAAATCAATCTGTTATGACCTGTACACCTACCTACGGCGGAGACACCAGATTGGCAGAATATACTACAGTCACCCTTTTCAGCGATCCATATGATCTGGGATATCAGGCTGGAAAAAAAGCAGCCAGCATCCTCAAGGGTAGCAGTGCCAAAGATATCAAAATATCCAACTGCAGTGAAAAATACTGCACCAAGCTATATAACGGACCTATAGCTCGTGCCAGCTTTATTGAGTTTCCAAAATCATTTGCCGAGTTAAATACATTCCTAAAAGACTACAGCTTTGAAGAGCTAACTGTAGAAGATACAGAAGAAGCTGAATCCGATGCAGATAATACAGAAGAGCAGGAGAACTAAATATTCTCCTGCTCTTTTATTCTCGATTCCAATCCTGAGTACCTCTTAGCCTGAGAGGTGTTATCTATCATATCATAAAATACGCTATCGTCTCCCACCAGTGTTACGCACTTTTTAGCACGAGTGATTGCTGTATATAAAATGTTGCGATTCATTAGCATCCTCGGTCCTGCCATAACAGGCATTACAACAGCCGGATATTCTGATCCCTGGGATTTGTGAATTGTAATGGCATATGCAAGCTCCAGCTCATCCAGATCCTTGAACATATACTCTACCTTGCGGCCTTCATCAAACTCCACCCAAAGAGATTTTGAAAAGTCATTAATATCTGTAATGACACCCACATCTCCGTTAAATATTCCCAGTCCACTGTCTATTTTTATGCCATACTTGCCCTCAACAATCCATTCCAGCTGATAGTTGTTCTTGACCTGCATGACCTTGTCACCTTCTCTGACACCTATGGTCCTGAGAGCCTTTGCGCATTTGACGGTCTCCTCCACGAGTCTTCTGTAGCTCGTCTTTCTGCCCATGAAATCAAAAGCAATGCTGTTCGGATATTTTTCAGCTGTTTTTTCTACAGCTTCGAACATGCTGCCCTGAAAATAATGCAGAGGCATTGGGATACCTTCAGTATGACCCTCCCATGGAGTTTTTACTGCAGGAGCTTTGTGCACGGCCTTACGGCTGTTATCCTCCGGAGCCGAGGCAGTTAAACTGCCTGCTTCCTTCACGGTCTCCTCAGCGTTAATATTTAACTCTGCCTCAGGATTAGCTTTTATCTGTTTGTCAATATTTTCGTTAATTT
>JABUSV010000123.1 GCA_021442555.1 Pseudobutyrivibrio sp.
ATTTCCATTGTTCTTGGTGAGCAGAAGCCCGCCTGGCATCTTCCCATGCCAGCTCTTGTTCTACGCTTAACGCCATCCAAAGACTTAGCACCAAGTGGTCTGTTGATAGCATCCATAATCTCGCCTTCTGTAATCATCTCACAGCGGCAGATAATATTGCTATATTCTGGCTTTTCCTTGATTAACTTGGCTCTTTCCTCGTTAGATAATGTCTTAGGGTCAAGAATACCCTTTCTCTTTGGATTAAAATCAGGCTTTTCCTGGGCATTAGCAAGCTTGCTAACAATATCTGCTACCATCTTGCCGATTGCAGGACAAGATGTAAGTCCAGGGGATTCGATACCGGCACAGTCAATGAATCCTTTTGCATCTTCAAGCTCCTCGATATGGAACTCATGGCTTTCATCATGAGCTCTAAGTCCTGCAAAAGAGGTAATAACCTGTCTGATAGGAAGCCCCTTAACAGTTGTGCCTGCTTTGTTGATAAGTTCATCGATGCCTTCCTGTGTAGTATTGGTTCCTTCCTTATCTTCGATATCGATAGCTGTAGGACCAACCAGAGTATTTCCATGAACAGTTGGTGAAACAAGAACACCCTTACCAAACTTGCTTGGAAGCTGAAAGATAGTGTGTTTTACAAATCCCTCAGTCTGTCTGTCAAGCAAGCAGTAATCTCCTCTACGAGGAACAATATGCATCTTATTTGCACTAACCATATTGTGGAACTTATCAGCATAAACACCTGCTGCATTAACCACATATTTTGTCTTAATATCTCCCTGATTTGTGTGAAGTATCCAGGTGTCACCTTCCTTCTCAAGTCCAATCACTTCTGTATCAAACTTGAACTCTACACCGTTCATTGCAGCGTTCTCTGCAAGAGCTATATTTAAACCAAATGGACAAACAATACCAGCAGTTGGTGCCCATAGTGCACACACAGCTTCATCAGCAATGTTTGGTTCCATCTCAACCAGCTCATCTCTTTCTACAATACGCAGTTCCTTTACCCCGTTCTTTACACCTCTTTCCAAGAGCGCTTCCAGCGAAGGCCTGTCATCTTCACTAAGACATACAACCAGCGATCCTATCTGCTTAAAGTTGAAATCCAACTCCTTTGAAAGAGCAGGCATCATAAGATTTCCCTCAACATTAAGCTTAGCCATTAATGAACCATTTGCCGCATCAAATCCGGCGTGAACGATGGCACTGTTTGCTTTTGATGTTCCACAGCAAACATCCTCTTCCTTCTCAACTACGCAAATATTCAGATTATATCTGGATAGCTCACGTGCTGAAGCTGCGCCAGATACACCAGCGCCAATGATTACAACATCATACATAATTTCTCACCCAATTCCTTTTCTTTATAATGGACTTTCCATGTTATATATAAAAATGCTTAGTGCATATTTTATCCGTATTAAAAAAATTATTAAAAAAGAGAGCGACAATATACTCTAGGTTTCCCTGGAGTATAAAATGCCGCTCTCAAATCTCTGCATTAAATATTTAACCTACGTTGGCAGGCAATTTTTATCATTCTTTTAGAATATTACCAAGGAATGATTGCATAAAGACCAACTGCTGCTAAAGCGCCAAGGATTGGTCCAACGATAGGAACGATAAGTCCATAACCGAAGTTTGAGCTTCCCTTTCCCTTGATAGGTAATACAGCATGTGCCAGACGAGGACCAAGGTCTCTTGCTGGGTTAATAGCGTAACCTGTAAGTCCACCAAGTGACATACCAACTGAAACGATGATACCAAATACTAAGAAGTTGCTAACACCAGGAGCTGCATTAACCTGTGCAAGACCCTTGATAGCAAATACGAGTACGAATGTACCAACAGCTTCGCTTAAGATGTTAAGTGGCATGTTTGGAACTGAAGGACCTGTTGAGAATACACCGAGCTTTGTTCCAGCTTCTTCTGTAGCATCAAACTGCTCTTTGAAAAGCAAGTAAACGATGCAGGCACCAACAAATGCACCAGCGATCTGAGCAACGATGTAACCTGGAACCATTGACCATGCAAAGCTTCCATCAGCTGCAAGAGCTATTGTAAGCGCTGGGTTGAAGCTGGCACCAGAAGCTGCTCCAAAAATGAATGCTGGAAGGAGTACTGCAAGACCCCATGCAAATGTGATCTGTACAGAACCAGCGCCCTTCATACCTGACTTGTTAAGTGTAACGTTAGCTACAACGCCATCACCTAAGATAATTAACAACATTGTTCCTAAAAATTCAGCAATATAAGGTAACATATATATTTCCTCCCCAATAGAAAACATAACTTAAACAATAATCACCCAAAAATTGAAAGGACTATTCTAGTCTTCCTTAGCCCATCCGTAAGAACACTTAACAGCCTTATTCCATCCTTTGATCTTAGCCTGACGCTCTTCCTCGCCAAGTTCAGGCTCAAATGTACGGTCAATAGCCCAGTTCTTGATAACATCTTCCTTGCTTGACCAGTAGCCAACTGCAAGACCTGCAAGATATGCAGCACCCATAGCTGTTGTCTCAACACATACAGGTCTGTTTACAGGAGCGTTTGAGATGTCTGACTGCATCTGCATAAGAAGATTGTTTGCAGAAGCACCACCGTCAACCTTAAGAGCTTCAAGCGCAAGTCCTGAATCAGCTCTCATAGCTGTAAGTACGTCGTTTACCTGATAAGCAAGCGACTCGAGTGTTGCTCGAATGATGTGATATTTGTTAACACCACGTGTAATACCAACAACTGTACCTCTAGCATACTGATCCCAGTGAGGAGCACCAAGACCGGTGAAAGCAGGCACTACATAGCATCCGTTAGTATCCTTTACCTTCTTAGCCATGTACTCTGAATCTGGAGCAGAATCAACGAATCTCATCTCATCACGGAGCCACTGAATAGCTGCGCCAGCTACGAAGATTGAACCCTCTAATGCGTAGTTAACCTTGCCATCAAGTCCCCAAGCGATTGTTGTAACAAGTCCGTTCTTAGAGAATACTGGCTTCTCACCTGTGTTCATAAGAAGGAAGCAACCTGTTCCATATGTGTTCTTTGCTTCACCTGGATTGAAACATGTCTGTCCAAACAGAGCTGACTGCTGATCACCAGCTGCACCAGCGATTGGAATAGGACCACCGAAGTAAGAAGGATCACAATTTCCATATACACAGCTTGAAGGCTTTGCTTCAGGAAGCATGCATCTTGGAATATTGAGTTCCTTGAGGATTTCCTCATCCCAATCAAGAGTGTTGATGTTGAAAAGCATTGTTCTTGAAGCGTTTGAGTAATCTGTTACGTGAACAGCACCCTTTGTTAGCTTCCAGATAAGCCATGTCTCAACCGTACCAAATAAAAGCTTTCCAGCTTCTGCCTTTTCACGAGCACCTGGAACATTCTCAAGAATCCAACGAAGCTTTGTTCCTGAGAAATATGCATCGATTACAAGACCAGTCTTAGATCTGAATGTGTCTGTAAGACCTTTGTCCTTTAATGAATCACAGTACTCAGATGTTCTACGGCACTGCCATACGATTGCATGTGATACAGGAACTCCTGTCTCCTTATCCCATACAATTGTTGTCTCGCGCTGATTTGTGATACCGATTGCTGCGATGTCAGCTGCAGTTGCACCAACATTAGCCATTGCCTGCTGAGCAACCTCTAACTGTGTTGACCAGATCTCATCTGCATCATGCTCAACCCAGCCTGGCTGTGGGAAGTACTGAGTAAACTCCTTCTGAGCTACTGAGCACATCTCACCCTTTTCATTGAAAAGGATACATCTGTTGCTGGTTGTACCTGAATCCAGCGCCATTACATACTTTGCCATAACTTTTCCTCCTCCTAAAAAAACAGCATTGTATTTTTAGATTATCCATCTTATATAAATCACATTTATTTTGTGATTAAACCCCCTTTGATGGATTAATCAAATCTGTTAAAAGGGCAAAAAAATAGCAGGGCACAGTTCTACATTTATTTCTGTCAATCCCTACTCTTAATCTCTCGGATTCGCTCTCTTAACTTGTAACCTTAATGTAGCAGACAAAATCTATTTTTTCAATGGATTTTGCCCCACCAATGGCAAAACTGTAGGCTTTCACATTTTGTTCACTATTTCATTGTGCAATTTGTACAGTTTTGCCTTGTGTATTTCCCCGGATTGTTATATTTATAACAATTATAATAACCAGACTTGCTCATTTGTAGAAGATACTGCAATAGCTCCAGCATCCAATGCATTGATAACATCCTCTTTGTCTGAAATCATACCACCCGCAATGATTGGTATCTTAAACTTCTTAACAGTCTTTTTTATAATCTTTGGCATGAGTCCTGGTAATATCTCTATGGCGTCTGTATACTTTACTACCGTACTGTAGTCCTTCTCAAAAACCTTGGAATCGATCATAAAAATACGATATACGGTATAAAGACCTATCTCAGATGCATATCTTATCTGTTCACTTCTGGTAGATATTATTCCATCTGCTTTGGTAAAGTGCTTTACAAAATCCACAGCCTCCATCTTGGAATTAAGCCCCTGTATCAGATCCATATGTACGATGGCAAGCTTGTTTGACGCCTTGATTTTGTCCACCACCGTACCTATTGATACTACATCTCCAAACAACACAAAAACTATTCTAATATCATTGTTAAGAATAATCTTGTCAATTTCATCTTCATCCTTTGCAGCTGCTATTATTGGATTGTCCAAAATAGCATCATAAAAACCTTGCTTCATTTTCTCCCTTTACCCTCTCAAACAATATGTATTTTCATTATAGCATAAAAATACCACACGCAGAACAAATCTGTGTGTGGTAAGAAAACACGTACGAAATCACCTTATATTAATTTAACTTGTAACAAGTGATACTACACATTCTTATAATAAGCCTCTAATCTGTCAAGACAATTCAAAAACAGTTCCTCCAGATTAGGGTCAAACTGAGTACCCATTCCGTCGCACATTATTTCTTTTGCCTTGTCAAAGCTCATAGGCTCCTTGTAACATCTTTTGCTAACAAGGGCATCATATACATCAGCTATGGCCATAATTCTGGCCTCTATTGGTATCATTGAACCAACCAGTCCCTCTGGATATCCTTTGCCGTCCCATCGCTCATGATGATATCTGGCAACATTGTGTGCTACATTAACAAAATGCTCTTCTTCTACGCCATCCAACAGAATATTTACCATCTCTCCACTCTTTTCAGAATGGGATTTCATTATGGTATATTCCTCATCTGTAAGTCGTCCTGGTTTGCATAGTATGTTGGAATCGATGGATACCTTACCCAAGTCGTGCATAGGTGCAGCTCTTACAATATCTGCCGCAAAATCACGTTCAAGATTTAGCTTGCCTAATCTTAGTATCTCATCAACCAGTATCTTTACAACATCACTGGTTCTTTTTACATGGCCACCAGTATTGTTGTCTCGATTTTCAATAATGTTTGCCATTCCAACCACAATCTTTTGCTGAATATTGGCAATGTTCTCCGTCTTCTCTTTTACTTCTGCATTGAGAGTTGTGTTATATGCTTCCATGACATCGAGGACTTTTTGCTCCTCGGTGGCATCTCTTAATTCAAACAAATATCCCTGCAACTTGCCATCTTTTCGTACTGAGAATTCCATTATTTCGCATATGCAGGTAATATCACCAACGTTAAACTTTCGTGACCTTGTGCCATTTAGTATGTATTCTTCAATCATATCTGTAAACAGGTCTTCTGATGTTGGCAACTCCTCATCTTCTCTTTGGTCTCGTAAAAAATCAAAGAACTCATAGGCCTTTTCATTGCAACCCAAGAACCTGCCCTTGTAATCTAGGGCAAAATATCCCTTTGTACTACAGCTCTTTTGCTGCTCGGAAATAATACTTGTTATATCATGCATGTACACATGGTCATAGTCTATTGCAATTAGAATCTCCACTCCCACGTAGAAAAATGGAAGGGTGGTATAGTTCACATCAAGCACCATTTCCAAAGTGTACACCACTATACCTACTATACATACCAAAGCATAGTTGGTTAAAGTCTTTTTCGAATACGTTCCCTTTCTAAAATAAGCTGCTACTATAGCGGCTATAATGCTTACAACTATGATAGCCAGATAAATCACATGAACTATTTTAAGAGGTCCTGGCTGTACCTTGGTTGCGGTAGCTCCTGCAGTCCCAAACACCTGCACTGAGCTGTAATACAGCTTTGTTCCATAGCATTGCCATACCAGCAGGCAATGTCCAAGAGCCAGCGAATATCCCGTAATCTTCATCCATTTTTTGATGGTAACATCAAAATTTTTAAGCATCGAGAAAAATGCCACCATAAGAAGCACAGTACTGTCAAAATATATAAAACAGAATGCCATCACCGAAGCTTCAGCCGTGTTTACTCTCGATTGCAGCCAGTATCCAAGCACGACAACCGGAATGATCAATATCATAGTCGAGTAATATATGTCGATTTTGTCATAATTTCTTGTTGCCATGTATATGACAATCAAACAGCTTATAATTAGGCAAACCTCATATCCAAATGAAATCATTTATTTTATCTTCTCCTTAACCAACAACGATGATATACTCTTCAAAATATTTTCCTTTGTCTGTGTCTTTAAAAGATATCCCTGAGGCTTTAGTGCCAACAGCGTTTTTACAGTTTCAACATCATCCTTGGATGTCAAAAAAACCACTGGAATGTCTGCGGTCATACGCTCGCTTTTTAACATCTGCAAAAATTGTCCTCCATTGCATATAGGCATCTCGTAATCTAATAGTATCAAGTCTGGTCTGTTTGCTTCTATCATATGAAAAGCTGCTGTTGCAGAAGGACATACATTCACATTGTAATCTTCATCCAGCCATTCTGATATAAGTCGAAGAAATGTAGGTGAGTCATCTACTACCATAATACTGTCCTTGTTGCCCTTCTCATCAATCCCTTTGACAATCCCATATATTTTATCAGCTATTTCACTGTTATTAATTGGCCTGACAAAACACTGGGCTATTACATTTAAAGCCGTAACATCATGTAATGATTTCAGTGAGCTCTCATCGCCAATCAAAACCATCTTCTTGTTTTGTTCAATACACTGGTCATACAGATACATTCTTGACTCAGGATTGCCAAGCAATACCTCTGCATCGGCCACGAACAGCTTTGGCAATTCCGTCAAAGCTTTTAATGTTTTGATATCTATATTGCATTCCGCGGTGTTTAACCCCTTGCCATCCAATATGTTTTTCAGAGAACCAATAAGAAAAGTAAGATTTCCCTCTCCAATAAACATCAAATCAATTGCATCGTACATTTGTCACCTCGCCCCTTGTCACTATGCTCTCAGTTCACTACATATAAAAACTACTTTTTCTGCATCCAGATTTGCAACAGCCGTATCAAGCTGTGTCATAAGCTCTTTTTTCTTATCATCCCATTTATATTCATTCAGCTTACCTAGCAAATTATCTGCACTTTTTATGTCATATGCTTTAATGCTTGTTTCAAGCAAATGAAGTAGATTCTCTATTGTCTCTTTATTTGAGATTTCCTTCTTTTCTTCCGATTCAGGAAGACTTGCTATTACAGCATCCGCCAGATTGTTCCATGATATATTAAAATATGGTGTTATAGAACATATTCCATCTACCTCCTCCTTAGAAGCAAGTTCTTCGAGGGTTGCCGCCACACCATATACCTGAAGAGCTCCTAAGATGTTGGCAGAGGACTTCATGGAATGAACCTTTATACGGTAACTCCCGATTGCCCCCTTGTCACTTCTGTCCTTCTTGATGGCTTCTGCATAGGAATTCAATTCTTCCAAATCATTTTTTGCCACTGCGGCAAACTGATTTAACAATGATGTGTAATTTGACACTCCTCCTGTATGAGTCAGACCATAAGCCACATCTACGCCGGCAATAGTTGGCAAGGCAACAGTTTCCTTTTTCCTGGCTGAAGTATCCATATTTACCTTGGCAGGATCAAGATGCTTTACAACCATCTGCTCTAATATTTCTGGCTGAATCGGCTTAGGAAGAAAATCATCAAATCCAACTCTGGAATATTCCGCTTCTGCCCCCTTTAATGCGTTAGCAGTCAAAATAATAACTGCTGTGTCTACATTAAGACCCTTCTTATTATCTCGTATGCGGTTAAAGGTCTCGATTCCGTCCATCTCTGGCATCATATGGTCCATGAATATCAGATCATATTTCTTGGAATTGGTGAGTTCCAAGGCTGCTGCACCACTGGATGCTGTATCAATCCTGAGTTCTGTCTCTTTTAACAGATCAACGAATACCTTGAGATTCATGGCGTTATCATCTACAACCAGAACCTCTGCTTCTGGTGCCACAAACAGTGCCTGATATTCGTCTTCATCAGCCATATCATCTGTAAGGTTAAGCTCACCTACAGTATCAGGCTTTGCTATCTTTTGCTCCAGCTCAAAATAAAACTCACTGCCTTCTCCGTATTTACTGATAACATGAAGTTCTGATCCCATAAGATCAAGTATTCCCGTCACAAGATTTAATCCTATTCCAGTTCCCTCAACCTTGTGATTTCTTTTATCGTCAAATCTTTGGAATCGCTCGGTTAGTTTGCCCAGATCCTCTGCTTTTATACCGATTCCCGTATCCTTTACAGAAAACAAAAGATGCATCATGTCATCATGAGCCTTGCCATAAACAGATATTTTAACACTACCCTTATCAGTATATTTGGCAGCATTGGTCAACAGATTAATAATTACCTGTTTAAGTCTTACAGAGTCTCCATACAGGCTGTCCACAACATTAGGTGCCACATCACAGATAAACTCCAGATTGTCAAACTCGGATCTGGCTTTCACCATATTGACAATCTCAATCATCATCTTTTTAAGAGAATACTCTGCCTCAATAATCTCCATCTTCTCCGCTTCAAGCTTTGATACATCCAGTATTCCATTGATAAGAGACAGTAACATGTTTGCTGCGCTGTTAATACTCTTTGCATATGACCTTATGACAGGGTCTTTAGATTCCCTTAGAATCATAGTGTCAAAGCCAATGACTGTATTGATAGGAGTGCGAATCTCATGGGACATGTTAGCTAAGAATATGCTCTTTTCCTTGTTTTCATGCTCCACCGTATCTATTCTTTTTTGCACTTCCTCTATGATGGATTTCTCTTCGTTTATATCCTGAACAGCAAATACTATCTTGTTCAGCACACTGTCATCCTTGTCCTGCATAGGAAACAGTCTGACACGACGCCAACCATACTCCTTACTGTCATATTCATAGGCAAAGGTACTATTATTAGCCAGACGTTCTCTTATACTTTGAGCATCAATTACCTCTGCCATGAGATTCTTGTACTCATCCTTACAATCATCCTTAAAGAACTTGTCAATCTGTTCTGCAGGAGTTAGATTCCTCTGTCTTGTATTTTCAAATTCTTCATCCTTTATTACAGGAATCAGTTCACTTTCCACAAGATCCATTATATAAATCATGGAATACATATCTGACATACTGAGAATTCCAGATTTTTTAATCTCCATCTCTTTCTCAGCACTCTTGTATGTTATATAAGATGCTGTAAAAATAACCAGCAACAATATCCAAACAACTGCCAGAACGAATAGTATATAGAATTGATGACCTTCATAGAACTGTCGGTCATAGTTGTATGTAACTTCATAATCGGATAAGTCTGGAAAATCAAGGTAATACACTATAAATCCCATTGTCAGCTGTGAATTGCGTTTAATCTGCAGCTCCTGATCCTTAACAGAAGGGTAGTAGATGACGTAGTCTCCCTTGTGAAGAGGAATCAAAAGATCTCCATCATACAGATAATCCAACCTTACATTGTCAAGGGTATAATTTCTCAAATCCAGAGTCTGAACCTTCTCGTTGTTCAGTACATCCTGATGAATTTCCACATTTCCGCACCAGGCATTGTTAATAAAGCAATCATCATTGAAATTTATGCGCATCTGCCATTTTTTGAGGTTATACCTGGAACTGTTCACAATAGTACCGTCAATAGTCTGGGCATACAAATCTACATACTCATCATATAGATTGAATCCTTTTTTTTGCCAAGCGCTGGTGCCATCTTCTCTTCCACCAATACTCATCTGAACAGGCCCACTGTTATCAGCACCTTCTATGCAAAATACACGCTTGTTAAAATAATTCAGATACAGAACCTCTGATAGTAACAGCACTGCTATTACTACAAACATTACAACCAGAAGCTTCCCCAAAGTCTTGTAGTTACCACGATTGATCCCCATTAAAACCGTCTCCTTATATGTTGTATACAATCAAATTGTCAGAATTTTCGAAGTCTAATACTATAAAGATATATTATTACTGTGTACAAATAATGATTTTTGCCCCATAAGTCACATATACTACTAAAAATAGTTGTATGATTATTGTGAATATATAAATTGTTGTATATTCTTATGTCAAACTAACGTTGGGGGTTAACTAAAATATGACTTATACTCTGATGAATAATATGAATATAGAATGCACAATTCGCCTGATTATAGCAGCTCTTTGTGGAGCACTAATCGGAATCGAACGTAGTAAGAGAAACAAAGGCGCCGGTGTGAGGACTCATATGATAGTTGCCATGGGCGCTGCTCTTTTTGTTATCGTGTCTCAGTTTGGTTTTTCAGATGTCATAAACCAGGAATATGTGCAGGTAGATGTTGCAAGAGTAGCATCTAACGTTGTAACCGGAGTCTCATTCCTAGGTGCAGGAATAATCTTTATGCGCGGGGACTCCGTCAAAGGACTTACTACGGCAGCGGGTATATGGGTTACAGCTGCAGTAGGTCTTGCTATAGGATGTGGCATGTATCTTACCGGATGCTTTGTTGCAGTGTTGGTATTGATAGTTCAGGAACTGCTGCATATCGGCCTCATCAAGGGAATGGAGGGCAATATCAGCTCTCAAATCATTGTATCCATGGAGGATGACCCCGAGAGCTACAAAGAATTGGAAAAGAATCTCAGTTCCAGAAATATTACAATTGTAGACAGTCATATACTACGCAGTAAGGACGGTTCCATGACCTACACCTTGGATGTTAAGATCCCTCGTGATTTAACTACCAGAGATGTTCTCTATCTTATCAAGGATATCAAGAATGTAAAATCTATCGGCATATAAAGGGGATGCACTTATGACAAAAGTATTTTTTTCCAATATGGATATAGAATTTGTAATCAGATGTTTAATGGCTTGTATGTGTGGATTTCTGGTAGGATTGGAAAGAACCCGCCATCAGAAACAGGCAGGTATAAGAACATACATTATTGTAGCAATCGGTGCCACACTTTTTACTATCGTATCTAAATACGGATTTTTGGACGTAGTCGGCCCAGATATGAGAGTAGATGTATCTCGTGTAGCCTGTAATATAGTAACAGGTGTAGGTTTTTTAGGCGCAGGAACTATATTTATGCGTGGAGACAGAATCCAGGGACTAGCTACAAGTGCCGGCATATGGGTTATGGCTGCCATAGGCATGGCAATAGGCTGTGGTATGTATGTCATCGCCGCCGCTGCAACGGTATTAGTATTTATTACACAGTCAATGTTTTTTGGACGCAGCTTTGGAAGCTTTGTGCCAAAGATTCCCGGGCACCTTAACATAACCATGAGCGACGATGTCAAATCCTACGACAAACTTGAAAAACTCTTAGATTCTCAAGGAATAGAGATACATACCAGTAGCATCAGGAAAACCAAAGAATCCCAGCTCAGCTATTCCTTTGGCATCAGAATGCCTCAGAACACCAACATCCCCGAGGTAGTAGAAAAAATAACCCTGATAAAAGGTGTAAGGACGATAGAGTTCTAAGACATTATACTGATCTTGTTTCATCTATTTTTTTAAATCACTTAGGCATACCCAGCCAGATTGCAATTATTACCAGTGCTACTCCTATAATAATTGATGCTATACTCCGTATTTTATGACTTTTTATACATAAAAAACCATATATTATTAAAGCCAAGCCAATGATGGCTGAAAATAGCATTATAAAAAATCCCATTTTACATCCTCCGTTCTAAACGAATTATTCGGTCATGTGTATTTGCCACTTCTAAGTCATGTGTTACTGTTATAATTGTAGTATTATTCTCGCTATTCATTTTTGAAAGCAACGCTATTATTCTCTCTTTGTTTTCGCCATCCAACGACGCTGTTGGCTCATCACAGAGTATCACCTGGGGTTTCATCATTATTGCTCTTGCAAACACAGCTCTTGACTTTTCTCCACCAGAACATTCAAGTGGTTTCTTTTTAATAATAGATTTGATTCCAATATCATCAATAACAGTATCGAAATCATTCACGTCGCTTTTTTCTTTATATTTTGCATATAGAAAAGGAAGTTTAATATTTTCTTCAATCGTCAAAGAATTAATTAAAGCCGATTCCTGAAGTACAAATCCTATTCTTTGATTTCGCAGCTTGGCAAACATTTTCAAATTCATTTCGTTAGTGTTTAAACCAAACAATGAATATGAACCAACATAGTTTCTATCCAGTAATCCAAGTATGTTTAACAATGTAGTTTTTCCTGCGCCAGATTTTCCAACAATAGCAATCTTTTCTCCAGTATTTACTTCAAGCCTAAAATCATTTAATAAGGATAAATTACTATTTTTACTTTTGTAAACTTTCTCTTTAATATCTATGTCTATTATTTTTGTCATTGCAATACCCCCAGAGATATTGGTACTTTTTTTATCTTCCACATCATGATTTCAACAATGATTCCCACAATAACCGCATCAAAAATCACAACTGCCAACAAAGCAAGCCAATCCATTCCTATTACTCCAAAAATTCCGTAAGTAGAAAATTGCGCATCTTTTCTATGCCATGTTCCATATCTGGAACATGCCGTTATGATAAAAAGTACTATTACATTGATAAAAGACAGTATTCCATAATAACCATAGCAAATCATTCGTAGTTTGTTATATCCTAATCCAACAAACAAGTTGATTGTAAAATCCTTAATCATCAATCGAATACTTGCCAATGAACTCCATACCGCAACACATGTAAGTACAATACATATAAGCGCAGTTAAAACCCCTATGAGTTTCAACGACCCAATATAGAAATCGTTATAATACTCAAAATTCTCATCTTGCGTATAGAAATTGAATTTTAACCCCAGATTGGTCGAAATAATATCTTTTAATTCATTTATACTAGATTCTGAAGCCTGAACTACGATGACATCAAAAAGTCCCTGTAGTTGAAGTCCAACATTTGAGCTGTTAATAAACTCTTTGTTTACCGGTATTACAACCGAAAAATTATAGTATTGTTTGGAGTTAAGCGAGTATAGATTTGAATGTTTAACATTAGGCTTTAATATTCCACTTACCCTATAATTTACTTGTTTTTGAATTGCTGGATCCTCAACTTTTATTATTGAGCCTATAGGGTATGTTTTACTCAATCCCTTACCAATCAATACTGGAATCTCTATGTCCTCATCTTTGTCTAACGTATAGTCAAACTCAAGTTTTCTTCCTTGAGAAAGCTCAAATTGTTTACTAGTGCTGTAATACTCTTCATTTAGATATGCAAATGACACCTCCATGTCATATTCATTGGGTATTGATACAATAAATCCATCTGTATACAACGCATACTTCATATTTTCATTTAGAAAATCATACACTTGCCGCGTATCATTCTTGTCTATTTCACCCATATTCATATCACTTTCAGGATCTAAATTCGCAATAAAAACACCTGACTGATTAAACTGCTTCATTTCTTCATATCCTTGCAATGTTGAACATGTAGATCTTGCGGCAATAAAAATAAGATAATTACTTACAAAAAGTAATAATAGTGTGCCCACCGCAATAACACTTTTTTTAAAAAGATTTTTGTTATAAAAAATTTAAATATTTTCAAATCTGATCACCATCATTGCACTAATCATAATATAAAATAAAAATACACATACTAAAAACACATTATTGATAAACCGTATATCTAACCCTATGCTTAGAATTGCAAATAATAAAAACGGAATCACCAAAATTAATAAACACTCAATAATATATTTAAATACCGCACTATGAATCGTATCCCCAACAAGAATTCTACAATGCAACTCAACTTTTTTTCTACTTAGCATCTGATAATGAAATATCAGAATAATAAATGTGAGCAAAAACATAAATATCATCTGATAATCATATAGCTGCTTCAAAAAACTCTGAAGGAGAAATGAATCAACAGGAATTGTTTTTGCATAATCAAATGCTAAATTAAATCCAAAACAAAGCATATAACAACTAAATAATTCAATTCTGTCGATTGCTCTAAATAATGATTTTTTCATAGAACTCCCAATTCATATCAAACAGACCGTTTGCAACCGATCTGATTTATATCAAGTTTTATAGTTTCAGCCTATATCTAACCTCAGCATTTTTCAATAATAACTCCTTGAACGACCTTATAACTCCTTGAACGGCAAAAACCCCTTTTGTTATTATCATTCTACAACTTGGTAATAATTATAATGTTTACAGATTCTGCGAACACATTTTGGGAGTGAACTGTACTGTATTGGGAGTAAAATGCATTTTAGTCTATATAAACTAGAGCTAGTTACATTTACAAAACTTCCAAAAATAAAAGACACCGTGGAACAAACACAGTGTCTTTTATCATGAACTCCATACTTATGTATGTCTCTATTACTCTTGCATTATTTCTTCCACAATTTGTGAAGATTACAGTATGCATATACTGCTACCACTTCATCGCCTTCGCATAATGCAAAGCTTACCTTTGGCTCATCCCCGGGTTTGAGGGCCTTTCTCTGGTTTCCTTGTTTTGTCTGAATAGAAACCCACTCAATATAATGCTCTGGAAGCATTGGATGCTCTACTGAACCTACTGTTACATTGACAGTATTTCCAACCACCTTATACTCTGGAACATGCTTCTCCGCTGCAGCATCTACTGTACCTGGCACGAGTTCAGCCATCTTCTGCCCACAGCACATAACTGGTACTCCGCTGGCACTAACCACAGCTATAATATTCCCGCAATGCTCACATACATAAAATCTCTGTTCCATTCAATACCTCCTCATAATCTTTACTTAAACTAATATTATACCACTTAGAACCCTTGGGGGTGTAAATGCATTTTCTAAATCAGCATATTTCAGTATTTGTCTAGAACTCTACCTTTTCACCACGCTTCATTCTGTCGTGGAATTCTGCGGTAGCTGTGAACATAACATCACCGCTTGAGTTAACAGCAGTCTCAACAGAATCCTGTATTACACCGATGATAAATCCAACTGCAACTGCCTGCATGGCAACATCGTTTCCGATTCCAAACAGTGAACATGCCATTGGAATAAGAAGGAGTGAACCACCAGCAACACCAGATGCTCCACAAGCTGCAAGTGTAGCAAGAATACTCAATATGATAGCTGTAGGAATATCTACACTTATACCCAGTGTATGACATACAGCAAGAGTCATTACATTGATTGTGATTGCCGCACCATCCATGTTGATAGTAGCACCAAGAGGAATAGATACTGAATAGAAATCTTCCTCCAGGCCAAGCTTCTTACAAAGCTCCATATTTACAGGAATATTTGCAGCTGAGCTTCTGGTAAAGAATGCTGTAATACCACTTTCCTTTAAACATCTGAATACCAGTGGATAAGGATTT
>JABUSV010000201.1 GCA_021442555.1 Pseudobutyrivibrio sp.
AGATATTACACAGATGAATTAAAAAATCTTGAAGATACAATTCTTGGTGCTGAAGACAGACTTAATAATATTGAATACGAGTTTTTCAAGAGCATAAGAGATACCATAGCCTGTGAAGTTGACAGAATCCAACACACTGCAAAAGCAATAGCTACATTAGATGCGCTTTTATCTATGGCGGTCGTTGCTGATTCAAATCATTACGTTAGACCTATCATTAATAATCGAGGTGTTATTGATATTAAAAATGGTCGTCATCCAGTGGTTGAAAAGATGATACCTGATGATCAGTTCATAAGCAATGATACCTATCTTGATTCAGACTCAAATTATATATCTATTATTACAGGTCCTAATATGGCTGGAAAGTCAACTTATATGAGACAGGTGGCATTAATAGTATTAATGGCTCAGATTGGAAGTTTCGTTCCATGTGATGAAGCTACTATTGGAATTGTGGATCGTATTTTTACAAGAGTGGGTGCCTCTGATGATTTATCTACCGGTCAATCAACCTTTATGGTTGAAATGAATGAAGTTGCTAATATTTTGCATAATGCTACAGACAAGTCTTTGCTAATCTTAGATGAAATAGGACGTGGAACTTCTACTTACGATGGCCTTGCAATAGCATGGTCTGTGGTGGAGCATATTTCTGACAAGAATAAGCTCGGGGCCAAAACATTATTTGCAACTCATTACCATGAATTAACTGAGCTAGAAGGTAAAGTAGATGGTGTACATAATTACTGTATAGCTGTGACGGAACAAGGGGATAATATTATTTTTCTAAGAAAAATAATACCTGGCGGAGCAGACCAAAGCTATGGTATTCAGGTTGCAAGATTAGCAGGTTTACCAGATGAAGTATTAAACAGAGCCAAAATCATTGTTAATTCATTAAACGAAAATGATATTGCAGCTGTATCAGACAGAATAGAATTTGAAGAAAGATTACAATATAAGATTAAGGCTTTAAATCCTGCTGCCATAACATTAGAGGAAGCTGCAATAATATCTGAAATAAAAAGTCTTGATGTAACAAAAATTACTCCGCTCGAAGCAATGAACCTATTATATCAGCTTCATGAAAAGGTCAATAAACAATGACAAAAATAAACATTTTAAGTCAGGAAACAATAGATAAAATCGCAGCAGGTGAAGTAGTTGAACGACCAGCCTCTGTTGTAAAGGAGCTTGTTGAAAATGCCATTGATGCAAATGCAACAGCTATAACAATTGAGATTAAAGATGGTGGCATAGAATATATAAGAATTACAGATAATGGAACAGGAATAGATAAGTCGCAGATTAAAACAGCATTTTTACGTCATACTACCAGCAAAATCAACGATTCACATGATTTATTTTCCATTAATTCATTGGGTTTCAGAGGAGAAGCTTTATCCAGCATTAGCGCAGTATCCAAAGTTGAATTGTTAACAAAAACCAGAGAGGCGCTTTTAGGCGCAAGATACACTATAGAAGGTGGAATCGAAAAAAGTTTAGATGACATAGGTTGTCCTGATGGAACGACATTTATTATAAGACAACTGTTTTATAATACACCTGCCAGAAAGAAGTTCTTAAAAAAGGATGCAACCGAGGCCAGTTATGTTTTTGATGTTGTAGAACACTTAGCTTTATCACATTCTGATATTTCTTTTAGATTTATTGCAAATGGCAAAGAACGTCTTATGACATCAGGAAACGGTGTGCTTTTAGATAATATATATCAGATTTATGGACGACAAATAGCAACCAATATACTTGACATCAATTACAGTTGTGATTTTATGTCGATTAATGGATATGTTGGTAAATCAGTTATTGCTCGCGGCAACAGATCATTTGAACAATTTTTTGTTAATGGAAGATATATTAAAAGTGATCGATTATCCAGAGCTTGCGAGGAAGGGTATTATGGCTTTTTAATGGGACATCAGTATCCCTTTATTCTATTAAATATTCGTTTTACAGATGGAATTGTTGATGTTAATGTTCATCCTACAAAGCAGGAAGTAAGATTTGATAATGAAGATATTGTTATATCTACACTCACAAAAATAATTAATGAAAGATTAACCCGTCGCGAAGACATATTAGAAGCAGTTGTCGATGAAGTGGATAAACAATCTGATAACATACTCATTAGCAATATATCTGAAAAAACGCCTGAACCATTTGAGATTAATAAACTGAATAGAATAAAATCTGAAATTGTTGCTCAAATACATAAGGATACACCTTACGAAAAAAAATACGACAGATCTGTAGTTATGTCAGATGAAAATATAAGTACATCTGATGTCATTAATCATGTTCTAACAAAAGAATCAGAGATTGTTTATGAACAAACTTCTTTTTTAACAGAAGAAGCACGTAAAAAACATAAAGTAATAGGTCAGGTATTTGATACTTACTGGATAATAGAGCATGATGATGCTATGTATATAATTGACCAACACGCGGCCCATGAAAAAATATTATTCGAACGAACTATGAAGCGTATTAAGAACAATGAAATGACTACTCAAGGAATATGCCCACCAATTGTTATATCATTGTCTCCAACAGATTTAAATGTATATCACGAGTATAAAAATATATTTACTGATTTTGGATATGAAATAGAAGATTTTGGTGGAAACGAACTAATAATAAAAGGAATTCCAGGTAATATGCTTAATCTTGATCCAGAAAACCTGTTTCATGAAATAGTTGATGATTGTTCTAAATATAAAGCCTCAAGTTCATATGATGCAATTGTTGAAAAGGTTGCTTCAATGTCATGTAAAGCTGCAGTAAAAGGCAATAATCGCCTATCATTAGGCGAAATTAACGAGATAATAGATGAACTATTAACTTTAGAAAATCCATATCATTGTCCACACGGAAGACCAACCATGATATCTTTTTCTGAATATGAATTGGGAAAGAAATTTAAAAGAATTATATGAAAAAACCACTAATAGTTTTAACTGGTCCAACTGCTGTTGGTAAAACTTCATTATCCATAGAACTTGCCAAAAGAATAAATGGTGAGATTATATCTGCAGATTGTATGCAAGTATACAAATATATGGATATAGGTACTGCAAAAATAACGCCTCAGGAGATGGATGGTATTAATCATTATCTAATAGATGCAATATATCCGAATGAGGAATTTCACGTTGTAAAATTCAAAGAAATGGCAACACGTGCTATAGATGAAATATATGGCAGGGGACATATTCCTATTATTTGTGGTGGTACTGGATTTTATATCCAAGCCTTGTTATATGATATTGAATTCACAGATAACGCATCTAATGACAGATTGCGTCAAGAACTCAGTGATTATGCTGATAAATATGGCAATGAGGCTTTATTGGGTAAATTAAAAGAAGTTGATAAAGTATCGGCTTCTGAGATTCCAGCCAATAATCGAAAACGAATAATACGTGCAATAGAGTATTATACCTTAACTGGTCAAACGATATCCGAACATAACAGAATACAACGTCATAGAGAAGCAGTATATAATTATGCATATTTTGTTATTAATGATAATCGTGATATTCTATACAATCGAATCAATTCCCGGGTCGATTTAATGATTAAAGCAGGATTAGAAGCTGAAGTAAAAAATCTAATTAAAATGGGTTATTCAAAGGACTTGCAGTCAATGAGTGGTATAGGCTACAAGGAAATGATTGAATATATTGAAGGAAATATATCTAAAGATGACGCAATTGATTCAATCAAACAAAACTCAAGACACTATGCAAAACGACAGCTTACCTGGTTTAGAAGAGAAAAAGATATAATCTGGCTGGAAAAAGAAGAATTGAAGAATCAGCATGAAATGCTAAATAAGATAAAAGAAGAACTATTGAAAAGAGGAATTATTAGTGAAGGATTTGTACAATAACCTTGGAATATCTGAAGAAGTTGTCAATTTTGGAAACAGCGTTCTAAATAATCTCAAGGAACGTTTTGATAATTTGGATGAAATCGCAGAGTATAATCAACTTAAAGTATTAAGTGCGATGCAAGAACATAAAGTTTCAGCGGAATGCTTTAATGGCTCATCAGGATATGGCTATGATGATATTGGCAGAGATACATTAGAAGCAGTATATGCTTCAGTATTCAAAACAGAGGATGCTCTTGTCAGACCTCAGATTACATGCGGAACTCATGCATTGGCTTTAGCTTTAATGAGTAATCTAAGACCAGGGGACGAATTATTATCTCCTGTTGGAAAACCTTATGATACACTTGAAGAAGTTATAGGAATACGTCCTTCGAATGGTTCTTTGGCTGAATATGGCATTACTTACTCACAGGTTGATTTGTTGCCAGATGGATCCTTTGATTTTGATGGTATAAGAAAAGCAATAAATAATAAAACAAAGCTTGTTACAATTCAAAGATCAAAGGGATATGCTACACGTCCAACTTTATCGGTAACAAGAATTGGTGAATTGATAAAATTTATCAAAGATATAAAACCTGATGTGATTTGTATGGTTGATAATTGCTATGGTGAATTTGTAGAAAAAATAGAACCAACTGAAGTTGGGGCTGACATGTGTGTAGGTTCGTTAATTAAGAATCCAGGCGGAGGATTGGCACCTATAGGTGGCTATATTGTAGGCAAAAAACAATGCATCGAAAATGCAGCACATCGATTAACAAGTCCTGGTTTAGGCAAAGAAGTTGGAGCTTCTCTTGGTATAATGCAATCGTTTTATCAAGGTTTGTTTTTATCACCAACCGTTACCTGTGGAGCAGTTAAGGGGGCAATATTTGCTGCAAATGTATACGAAAAGCTGGGATTTGATTGCGTACCATCAGCAAATGAAGAAAGACATGACATTATTCAGGCTGTATCATTTTATTGTCCTGAAGGATTGATTGCTTTTTGTGAAGGAATCCAAGCTGCGGCACCAGTTGATTCGTATGTAATACCAGAGCCTTGGGATATGCCAGGATATGATTCAAAAGTAATAATGGCTGCTGGGGCTTTTGTTCAAGGTTCTTCAATTGAATTATCTGCAGATGGTCCTCTTAGAGAACCATATACAGCATTCTTCCAGGGTGGATTAACCTGGTATCATGCAAAGCACGGAATACTTTGTTCATTACAAAAACTTGTAGATGCAAATCTTGTTAAGGTTAGTGATTTGTGTTAAAATTTTATGTGGTTTTTTATAACATTTTCCTAGGAGGTAATACATGAGTAATTCTTATGGTATAGATATAGGAACTCATAATCTTAAGATTTTTTCTGGTGGTAATAGTCATATTTCCAACATTAAGAATACAATATCAATAATCAACAAAAATGAGATGTATGCATATGGTGATGAAGCATATTCTATGTATGAAAAAGCACCTGATCATATCGCTGTTTCTTTTCCAATAGTATCTGGTGTTATTGCTGATTTTGATAACATGCAGACTATGCTTTTTGAGGTAATTGAACGTAAATTAAAAGGACATGTTAAGGGCTCTGATATCGTTGTTGCAGTTCCAGCTGATATCACAGAAGTTGAAGAGAAAGCTTTTGCTGATTTATTTACCAAATCAAAAATCAAGCCTCATTCAGTTAAAGTTTGCAAAAAACCACTTGCAGACGCAATGGGATTGGGCTTGGACGTATCTTTACCAACTGGTGTAATGGTTGTTGATTTGGGTGCAGACACAACAGAAATTTCTGTGATTTCATTGGGTGGATTGGTATTAAGTCAGCTCTTACCATTTGGTGGTAACCAAATCGACGAATCGATAGTGACTCACATTAAGAGAAAATATAATCTTGTAATTGGACAAAAGACTGCCGGACAGTTGAAGGAGACAATCGGTTCTGCAATGCCAGGACGCAATGAAAAGATGACAATCGTAGGAAGAGATGTTGTAAGTGGCCTTCCTATAGAGATGGAATTGGATTCTGACGTTATCTATGAAGGAATTAAATCTGATCTTGAAAACATTTGTACTAATATCAAACTGATTCTTGAGAAGGTTCCACCTGAATTAGCAAAGGATATTGTTCACTCAGGAATATATCTTACTGGTGGTACATCACAGCTTCATGAGTTATCAACATTGTTTACTCAGGTTACCAATATCAAAGTAATTGAAGGAGACGATCCTGAAGAGTCATGCGTTCGTGGTCTTGGACTTGTTTTATCAGATAATAAGTTTAAGCAGTATGGCTATAGCATTAAAACCAGAATTTTCAAGTAATAATTATGATGAAGCAAAGAAAACAATTTACTGGTATGCCTAGTAAGCATTTACTTACTATTATGTCTATAGTATGTTTGGTTCTGTTTTCATTTAGCTATGCTACAGGTGTTTCTGTTGGTCCACTTAATGTTTTGACCAGTTATTTTTTCGTCCCTATACAAAAGGGTATTGATGTTATTGGCAGTAGTATATCAATATCAGCTGCTGATACAAAAACCAAAGAAGAATTAATAGCAGAAAATGAAATGCTAAGGGCTGAGGTGGAAGAGCTAACCAATAAGCTTAATAATACGCAGGTAAAGCAGCGTGAACTTGAGACTTTGCAAAAGCTATATCAGTTAGACCAAACTTATTTTGATTATGAGACAACGGGGGCAAGAATAATTGCCAGAGGTACAACCAATTGGTTCAATACTTTTACAATTGATAAAGGTGCGTCAGATGGTGTTAAAATCGATATGAACATCATTGCTGATGGTGGATTAGTAGGTATTGTTACTGAAGTTGGCGATAATTATTCAATAGTAAGATCCATTGTTGATGATACCAGCAATGTTAGTGCTACTATATCGTCAACCGAAGATAACTGTATTGTATCCGGTTCTTTAATTGAAATGACAGCAAATAATATGATTACTTTTTCTGATTTAGATGACGATGAGAATAAAGTGGCCATTGGAGATGCTGTCATCACCTCAAATATAAGTGACAAGTATTTGCCTGGAATATTAATAGGTTATATATCATATCTGCAGAATGACAGTAATGATTTAACAAAATCAGGTAAGATAACTCCAGTTGTTGATTTTAAACATCTTTCTGATGTTCTAATCATTATGGAGATTAAGGAGATATATTAATGATCAATTTTAAGCAGTATATTAGAAAAATATTAATCACTGCTTTAATTGTAATAGTCTGTTTCTTTTTACAGACTAATATTTTTTCAAGATTTCAATTAGCCAAAGTCACACCTAATATTCTGTTATGTGTTGTTTCCTCCTTTGGATTCATGAACGGACAGAAAAAGGGCCTGATTGTTGGCTTTTTTTGTGGATTGCTAGTTGATATTTATATGGGATATTATCTTGGGATTATGGCCTTTATATATATGATAATTGGATTTATTAATGGTTTTTTCAAAAGATTATTCTTTGGGGATGATCTGAAACTTCCATTGGTTTTGATTGGAGCTAGTGATTTAATATATGGAGTATTAGTATATGTATTTTTATTTTTGACTAGAAATCAATATAATTTCAAATTTTATTTTTCATATATTATGATTCCAGAACTTGTATATACAGTATTAGTTTCTATTTTTGTCTATTACGCGATATTAAAAATAACAAGTCTAATAGACAAATTGGATAAACGAGGATCAAGACGATTAGATGGAACATTTTAAAGAAGTTATTATAACTGCATTTTCAGCCAGAACTAAAGTTGTATCTGTTGTTATGGGTCTCTTTTGTTTAACAATTATTGCCAGGTTGTTTTATCTTCAAGTAATTAATGGTGCTACTTATCAGGATAATTATAATCTTAAGCTTGAAAAAACTGAGACTATCCCAGCAACAAGAGGCAATATATATGATCGAAATGGACAATTACTAGCGTATAATGAATTGGTATACACCATTACCATAATGGATACTGGCAGCTATAGTTCTAAAGCACAGAGAAACGAATCTCTTAACTCTATGATTGCAGAGATTATCAAAAACATAGAGTTAAGAGGAGATAATCCTGATAATGAATTTGGAATATATATAGATTCGGCTGGACAATATCAATTTTACAGTACTGGTAATTCCTTACAAAGATTCAGAGCTGATATATTTGGCGTCAATAGTGTCGATGATTTGAGTTTTTCCGATGAATTGGGTTTTGATCAGACTACGGCAACGGCAGATCAGATAATGCAGTACATTTCAGGACCACGAATGTATAATATTCCTGAAGACTGGCCTAAAAAGCTTCGATACGAGGTTGCTGTTGTCAGATACAATATGGGACAAACTTCATACCAGAAGTATATATCAACAAGTATTGCCTCAGATGTATCAGAGAAATCTGTTGCTTATATCAAAGAAAATGTCAACGAACTTACTGGAGTAGATATCGAAGAAAAATCGCTTCGAAGATATGTTGACAGCGAATATTTCGCGCACATTATTGGGTATACTGGTCAGATATCTACTGATGAATATAACTCAATGGTTAAGGATAATATCACTGTTGAGACTACAGATATTGTCGGCAAATCAGGTATTGAAAAGTACATGAATACACAGTTGGCCGGACAAAAAGGCTATTCCACAATATATGTTGATAGTGTCGGAAACACAATAGCAGAGGGAGAACTTGTAAATTCTGTATCCGGAAATGATGTTTATTTATCGATAGATTATGATTTAACCAAGGCTACATATCTGTTATTAGAGCAGGAGATTGCTGGTATTGTTTACTCTAAGCTAGCAAATATAAAAGAATATCATGGTGGAACTAACTCTTCGGCTTCTGATATTATGATTCCAATATATGATGTATATTGCTCTCTAATAGAAAATGCGTTGATAGATACTAATGCGTTTAAAGATTCCAATGCCTCTCCTACAGAAAAAGAGGTGCTAAAAACCTTTGAATCAAGAAAGAGGCAGATTCTAAGAGATCTTAGACAGCAGCTTACATATAATAATACAACGGTATATTCTGAGCTTCCAAAAGACTATCAGGAGTACTCTACATATATAGTATCAAAGATTAAATCCATGGGTATATTTGATTCATCAGCTATTACACCTGATTCTGATATTCAAAACCAATGGACTACTGAACAGCTTCCAGTTAACGAATATCTTATTTATGCTATAGAGCAAAACTGGATAGATATTACAAAATATATAGATGAGATAAAATATGCTGATACAGAAGAGCTTTACAATGATTTAATTGATTACATTATTTCATATCTGGAAAATGATATTTCTTTTGACAAACTTGTTTACAAGTATTTGATATTAGATGATTCTATTTCTGGACATCAGTTATGCATTATTTTATATGATCAGGGAGTATTAGCGCCTGATCCTGATACATATGATTTGTTATCAAACAGAGGCATTACATCATATGATTTCCTGAAACAAAAAATAAAGTCATTGGAAATAAAGCCTTCACAATTAGCGTTAGATCCTTGCTCTGGCTCATCTGTTGTTATAGACACAAAAACAGGAGAATTATTGGCTTTAGTTACATATCCTGGATATGACAATAACAAAATGGCAAATAGTGTTAATTCCCAATATTATTCCTATATTAGTCAGTTAAAGTCTAATCCTCAGTATAATAATGCAACACAGCAACGTACCGCTCCTGGTTCTACATTTAAGATAGTTAGTTCTACTGCAGGTCTAGCCGAGGGCGTAATAGATACATCAACTGAAATATTAGACCTTGGCATGTATGAAAACATTAGTAACAAACCTCGATGCTGGGTATATCCAAGTAACCATGGATCAATTAATGTTGCCGAAGCTATTAGAGATTCTTGTAACTACTTCTTTTACGAGGTAGGTTACAGATTGGCAGGTTCAGAAAATTATGTTGACGCAAATGGTATTGATAAAATCACCAAATATGCTTCAATCTATGGTTTAGACGAAAAAACAGGTATCGAAATAGAAGAGAATGAACCACATATTGCAACTGAATTCCCTGTCATGGCTTCAATTGGACAGTCTGATAACAACTTTACCACTATTTCTCTTGCTCGTTATGCTACAGCCATAGCTAATAAAGGAACAGTTTATAATTTAACTTTACTTGATTCCGTAAGAGATACCAATGGAAATATTATTGAGTCTTTTTCGCCAAGTGTTAGGAATGAAGTTGATGCTTTAAGTTCATCTGAATGGAATGCTATTCACAATGGTATGAGAATGGTATGTGAAAATCTGTCCACCTTTAATGGATTTAATGTTGAGGTGGCTGGTAAAACAGGAACAGCGCAGCAGATATCAACCAGGCCTAATCACGCTTTGTTTATAGGTTTTGCACCTTATAACAATCCCGAAATTGCTATTGCAACACGTATTGCGTATGGATATACTTCTCACAATGCAGCCGATGTATCAAAGGATATTCTTGCATACAAATTTGGTGTATCTACTACAGCAGATTTACTTAATGGTGAAGCAAGCGACGTAAGTGATTCACAGAATGAATTTACTGATTAAGGAATAGACATTATGAATGAACCAGTTGTGCTTAAGAGTAATAAATATGGATTAACATTATACTTAGACCCAGTAATAAGTTTCGAGAATCTTGTTAGAGCAATCTGTACAAAATTTGCTGAATCCAGAACTTTTTTTGGTCAAACAGAAATGATTCTAGAAACCACAGGTCGTGATTTAAGTAATGTTGAAGCATTAGTAATTATAGAGGCTATTGAGCTTAATTCAGATATTAAGATTACATTACTTAACGAAAACAACGAGATAAAAGATGCTCGTATGAAGGGTATGATTGACAGATTCTATACAGATGAAATCTTTGATAATGCCAAAATAATCCGCAATAGCATTACTAAAGAAGATGATATTTACTCTGATTCCAGCGTAATTATTCTAGGAGATGTAAAATCCAAAGCTTCTATTACGGCTAAAGGAAACATAATAGTATTGGGAAGTTTAATTGGTGCCGCTTATGCGGGATATCCGGATAATTCTGGAGCATATATTGTATGTGGCGATTTGGAGAGTGACAATATTACTATCGGACACATAAGTGGAGAAGTAAAAAAAGAGACTAAATGGGCTACAAGGATTCGAAAATCCAATGAAGAACCTATTGGAATTACAGTTTGGAACAAAGAATTGATTAGCGAACCTATTAGTAGCGGTCTATTAAAGAAACTTAAATAAAATGTTTAGAAATTATAAGCTTAAAAATCTTGATATCAAGTTAATAATAGCAGTAATAGCCTTAACGAGTATAGGTGTTCTTATTATCGGAAGTGCAAATGAAGCAAATCAACAACGACAATTGTTAGGAATGGTTATTGGTGTTGTAGTAATGACCTTTGTTGCAATTGTTGATTATGATTTTATATTACATTTTCATATTATCTGGTATGTACTTGTTATTGCCTTGTTGGTTTTAGTGTTACTGGTTGGAGATGATAGTAATGGTGCAACAAGATGGATTGAAATAGGCATCAGATTTCAGCCATCCGAGCTGGGAAAAATATTACTGGTTTTGTTTTTTGCAAAATATTTATCTAATCACTGGGAAAAAATAAATACACCCAAAATACTGGCTTTCACTATTATTCTGGCAGCAGCTCCATTATACTTAATTGAAGAAGAACCAGATTTATCTACAACAATTGTCACAATGATGATTATTTGTGTTATGATGTTTGTAGCAGGATTAAGTTACAAAATAGTATGTGTTGTGCTAGGCATAAGTATTCCATCTTTATATGTTTTCTTATCTTTATTAATGAAGGAAGGACAGACAATATTGGATGATTATCAGGGTCTGCGTATTCTTGCCTGGTTAAAACCCGAGGAATATCCTGCAAGTGCTTATCAACAACAGAATTCAATTATGGCTGTTGGTTCAGGACAATTGTTTGGAAAAGGCCTATATAACGATAGTTTTGATTCCGTAAAAAATGGTAATTATATTTCAGAACCTCATACAGATTTTATTTTTGCTGTTGCTGGCGAAGAATTAGGCTTCGTAGGTTCTGTTGTTATAGTTTTACTAATTTTTCTTATTACTATTGAAATATTAGTTATAGCAAGAAAAGCAAAGGATTTGGCCGGTAAACTGATTTGTACTGGTATTGCTACTTTAATTGGATTCCAAAGTTTTGTTAATATATGTGTTGTAACAGGTCTTATGCCTAATACAGGTATTCCATTGCCATTTGTTAGCTATGGACTTACGTCGTTGGTTACCATATATATTGGTATTGGATTAGTGTTAAATGTTGGATTACAAGCAAAAACAAATAACGGGAGGTTATTCTTATGAACATCGGTTTAGTTGCACATGATTCCAAGAAAAAACTGATGCAGAATTTTTGTATAGCATATAGAGGAATTTTATCCAAAAATGAGCTGTATGCTACAGGCACTACAGGTCGTCTGGTAGAAGAAGTTACCAATCTTAATGTCCATAAATATTTAGCTGGACATTTAGGAGGTACCCAACAACTAGGTGCTCAGATAGAACAGAATGAAATTGATCTTGTTATTTTTTTAAGAGATCCATTAACAGTAAAGTCACATGAACCAGATGTTAATAACATAGTAAGAATATGTGATGCTAATAATATTCCATTAGCTACAAATTTGGCTACAGCAGAGCTTTTAATTAAATCTCTGGACAGAGGAGATCTTGAGTGGCGTGAAATGTATAAATAGACTAATAAGTAGTGTTTTATGCCTTTCTTTGGCTTTGTGTTTGGTATCATGCAAAAATGAATCTGATGATGATTACGTATCTTATGATATGTATGAGTCATCAGATTTGTATTCTATAACAAATAACAGGGAAGTAGCATTAGAACATGATTTTTTTGCCAAGAATCTGGCAAAGGCTACAAATGACGATATTGGAGTATCTCAAGTTGATTCACAGGTTGCCTATGCAGGAGCAGCATATAATCTGTCTACAAACCAAGTACTCTATGCACAAAATATACATCAACAAATATATCCGGCTTCTACAACAAAAATAATGACATGTTATGTGGCTTGTTTGTACGGCGATTTAGATTCTATGATTACTGTTAGTGAAAATGCAGTAATTCAACCTGATGATTCTTCAGTGTGTGATTTAAAGGCAGGAGATGTTATTTCTTTAAGAGATTTACTATATGGTTTGATGCTAAGATCTGGAAATGATGCTGCTATAGCTATAGCTGAAGGAATATCAGGAGATGTTACTAGTTTTGCAGAACTTATGAATAAAACAGCTCACGAATTAGGAGCTACTAATACTAATTTTGTAAATCCCAATGGTCTTCATGATGAGAATCATTATACAACATCCTATGATATGTATTTAATACTTAATAAGGCCATTTTAAATAAAGATTTTTATAATATTTTTTCATGTTCTAATTACACTGCTAATTATACAAGCAAAGACGAAACAAAAACACAAGAATGGAAAACTACTACTCAGTATTTTACTGGAAAAACCTCTGCGCCTGCTGGCTTTTCTATATTAGGTGGTAAGACAGGTACCACAGGAGCAGCAGGATATTGCCTTGTTTTGTTATCTGAAAACGAAAAAAAAGAAAAAATAATCTCTATAGTTTACAACGCGGATTGTCGTTCTAATCTATATTTATTAATGAATGAAATTTTATCTGAATATTGCAACTAATTTGTTTCAGTTTTGTGACAGTTATGTTATTATAAATATATAAAATTTCACAAAACAAGGGGGTTTTGCACATGATTGAAATGATTGTTGGAGAAAAGGGTAAAGGTAAGACTAAGTTGCTTCTGGAAAAGGTAAATAAGGACATCCAGATCGTTAGCGGCGACATTGTTTATGTTGATAAGAGCTCAAAACATATGTATGAGCTTGATTCAAAGATTCGTCTTATTAATGTGTGTGATTACCCTATTACAACCACTGATGAGTTTATGGGCTTCTTGAGCGGAATACTTTCACAGAACAGTGATATACAAGAGATATTCTTAGACAGTTTCTTAACAATCAGTTTTATTGACACAACAGAAGGTTTAGAGATTGCTATGGATAAACTGGATGCAATATCCGAAAAATTTAATGTTAAATTTGTTGTAAGCGTGTCAAAGAATGAGAAAGATTTACCTGAAAAGGCAAAATCAAGTGTTTTGATTTCTTTATAAAAAGTTTTAAAGAGACACTTAACGGTGTCTCTTTTTTATTGTAAAATATATTTCATGGACAAGAATAATAAAGTTGTTAAGTATAAAAAATCATATTCATTTTCTATAGGTTTTATAATCATAGGTGTTATGTTTATATATATGGTTTACCATATGTTTACCTATCTTACTACAGTTAATCCCACAATATATGAAGTTACACAAGGTACTATTTCTTCAAACAAGGAATACAATGCCTTAGCCATTAGACAAGAGGAAGTTGTTACTGCAGAAAAAGCGGGCAATATACTTTATTTATCTGAGAATTTTGGGAAGGTATCTGTGAAATCAGATGTATACGCTTTAGATGAAACAGGAGATATAATTACTAATATTTCATTAAGTTCACTTTCTGATAAAAACATAGATGATAATGCTGTAAATAAACTTTCTTCTTCGGTATCTGCATTTACTTTAGATTATAACGAGAATGATTTTTACAGAACCTACGGATTCAAGTCTGAACTAGAACGCCAGTTAGAGCAGCTTTACAATCTATCTGCCATGTCTGCCATGGAAGAAGAAGTTAATCAAGCGCAAGCAAATGGTACATTTTATACATATAAAGCTACAAAGCCTGGCCTTGTAGTATATTCCACGGATGGCATGGAAGGATTAACGCTCGATAATTTCACAAAAGAAAGCTTTGATGCCACAAAGAACATAAGCACTAATCTTAAATCCCAAGAAAGCGTAATATCTGGACAAAGCGTATATAAAATAATTACATCTGATAAATGGAATCTTATATGTGAAATTGACGGAGAACTTGCAAACTCATTAAGAGATGAAAGATATATTGAAATCAAATTTTTAGAAGATGAGACAAATACATGGACGCGGTACGAGATTGTAGATAAACATAATACTCATTATTTAGTTTTGTATCTAGATGATTCAATGGACCGGTATGCAGATTTGCGATTTATACATATTAAGCTGTTAGATCAGGACATCACAGGATTAAAAATACCTAACAGTTCTATCACATATAAGGACTTTTATACAATACCAAAAGAGTATTTTTATCAAGGGGATGACAGTTCAAATGCTGGTGTCACCTTACAAAACGGAATGGAGGCTATATTTAAAGCTTGTACAATATATTATGAAACAGATGATATGTATTATATAGACACAGAAGACCTCAATACAGGCGATATTCTTATAAAAGGCAATTCATCCAGCCGCTACATTGTAGGAAGCGAAATAGCCAGTTTAAAGGGTGTATATTGTGTAAATAAAGGATACGCTCAGTTTAAACAAATTGAAGTATTATATGAGAATGAAGATTATTCTATAATTCGCACTGGCACAAGATATGGAATAGCAATGTATGACCATATTATATTACAGGGTGATCAAATAGAAGAGAATACCATAATTAATTAA
>JABUSV010000014.1 GCA_021442555.1 Pseudobutyrivibrio sp.
GCTTGCTTCGGACAGGCATTCCTTGAGTTACATCCTACAAAGTACGGCGAGGAGCTTGTAAAGAAGATGCAGAAGTCTGGCGCTAAGGCTTATCTTGTTAACACAGGATGGAATGGCACAGGCAAGAGAATTACAATTAAGGATACAAGAGGTATCATCGATGCTATTCTTAATGGCGATATCAAGACTGCTCCAACCAAGAAGATTCCTATGTTCGACTTCGAAGTTCCTACAGAGCTTCCAGGAGTTGATCCAGCTATCCTTGATCCAAGAGATACATATGCTGATGCTTCTGAGTGGGAAACAAAGGCTAAGGATCTTGCTTCTAGATTCGTTAAGAACTTTGAGAAGTATGCTACAAATGATGCTGGTAAGGCACTCGTTGCAGCTGGTCCTAAGGTAGACTAATCTTATTAATAACTAGCGGGGAATGCTGTGCGTTTCCCGCTTTTTGTTTAAACAGAGGATAAACTATGAATGTTACAGTACTTGTAGAAAACACCAGTTATGGCGATATTGCAGGCGAGCATGGATTGTGTTTGCTTGTGGAGCACTATGGTAAAAAATATCTTATAGATACAGGTGCATCCAAGCTCTTTGCAGAAAATGCATCAAAGCTTGGAATTGACTTGGCGCAAGTAGACGTTGCCTTTTTGTCACATGCTCACTATGACCATTCCGGTGGGTACGATGTTTTCTTTGAAAAAAACAGTAAGGCCACTTTGTATATGCAGGGGACTTGTCGTAACAAATACTATTATAAGGTAGCAGGACCTGTTAAGAAATACATTGGAATTCCAAAGGGAATGGTAGAGACTTTTAGTGATCGTATAGAGTATGTGAATGGTTACATGGAACTTGGTGATGGTGTATATATATGTCCACATACTACAAAAGGGCTGGAACTACGAGGGAAGCATGCCCATATGTACAGAGTAGATGAGTCGGGAATGGTTCCAGATGACTTTTCTCACGAACAGACTATTGTATTTCAGGAAGGTGAATACCTGTATATTTTTAACAGCTGTTCTCATGGCGGTGTAGATAACATCATAGATGAGGTCAAACAGAAGTTCCCTAATAAGAGAATCGTATCTTTCTTTGGAGGATTCCATATGATGGGAAGTCTTGGAGTGGACACCTGTGCTTACTCAGAGGACGAAGTTAAAGCCGTGGCCAGAACTATAAAAGAGAGCAGTCTTGCTACTTTCTATACAGGACACTGTACAGGCCATGTTGCTCTGGCTTGGTTGAAGGATGTACTGGGTGACAGAGTAGTAAGTATTCATTCTGGAATGATTATAAATAATTAAGATTAGATAGCGAACCCAATAGCGGGTTCGCTTTTTTTAATAATTGTTATGGGTATAAAGAACTGAACGATTTACCTAGACAAATACGACTAAGTGTGGCATGGTATTGGTTATTAAGATAATAAAAGGAGATTTATTATGGGCAACAGGCCAGCTACCATAGATGAACTTAGAGAGTTTTGCAGGGACAATAATTTGCCACCAGACAAGCTGCGCACATACATAGGAATCGATTACCAGGGGCCTAAAGCATTTGGTATCTATTATGATGGAGATCTAGGTGTATATGTAGTCTATAAAAACAAGGCAGATGGCTCCAGAAGTATCAGATATAGTGGACCAGATGAGGCTACAGCAGTAGGTGTTCTGTATGACAAGATTGTTGAGCGTGTATCACAACAAAAGCATAACAATCAGATAAAAAACGATAAAACAGGTAATCCGTTGATGGATCATATAGTACTATGCTCTTTTGTTATTGCGATTGTATTTGTGGTTGCAGTCGGTATTATGGATTCAATGAGTCCTGACAGAGGTTACTATAGATATGGGAATGATACTTATTATTATCAACAAGGCGGATGGTACAGATACGATGACAGTGACTGGTACGAAACAGAAGACGTTCCCTTTGATGAATATGAGGATTACTACGAAGACTATGAATATGATAACAGCTACAATGCATCTGATTTTAGTCAAACACCATACTATGTAGAGTATTCTGATGACGATGATGACTATTCTTGGGATAGTGATGATTCCTGGGATTCAAGCTTTGATGACTGGGATAGCGATTGGTAATGCATACCAACGTGAAATTGGGAGATGGGAGTATATATAATGTATAGAATAGATGAAGACAACAGAAAAGAAAAGTATATACTGTTGCTTCCGGCTACTTTAGATGATCATTTTCCGCTTTTGAAGTATATGTTTTGGTCCAAGGAATACAGGGTGGAGATTCTTGATAATACTGAGGGGATAATAGATGTTGGTCTAAGATATGCAAATAATGATATGTGCTATCCATTTATTATCATGGTTGGTCAGATTATACAGTCACTAAAGAGCGGCAAGTATGATGTTAAAAACACGAGGATTTTAATACCTACCGCAGGAGATGCATGCAGAGGAGCATGCTATATTGGATTGATATCAAAAGCATTAAAAAAGGCAGGCTTTGAAGAGTGCAAGGTTGTAACTCTTAATGTGCGCCATGTGGAAGAAGATATCAATATGAAGATTAGCCTTGATATGGCGATGCGTGGACTTTATTCCATGTTTTATGGGGATATTCTCATGATGCTGTCTAATCAGACCAGAGTCTATGAATTAGAGTCTGATGAGACGTTACAGTTGAAAGAGAAGTGGAATAATATTATATCGGAAGATCTAAAAAGAGGTAAACATCTTAGTTTTCACTGGATGAAAAAGAATATGGATAAAATGTGTGCCGAATTTGCATCTGTTGAACAATCAAAGTCTTCAAAACAAAGGATACTTTTAGCTGGCGAATTCTACACAAAGTATTGCGGCCTGGGGAATTGGGATGTGGCAAAATATATGGAAGACAGAGGCTGTGAGGTGTATGTTAATGGCCTGTCCTGGTATGCACTATATTACATCGATACACATATACCAGAAAACAATGGAATAGAAAAATATGCTTTTCTTGCTGTCAGGCGGATTCTTTTAAAATATCAGAATTATATGATTGATACCCTCAGAAAGTACGGTTTTTATAGTATGGATAATATCGACATTATTAAATCCTATTCTACTCAATATGTAAGCAGTAATCTAAAAACCGGGGATGGTTGGCTCATGGGAGCTGAGATTATCGGAGGTATAACCTCAGGCATTAACAAAATATTATGTGTTGCACCATTTGGATGTATGCCTAATGCATGCTCTGGCAGAGGATTGTATCCATATCTACAGCGTTGTTTTCCACAGGCATATATTACAGGTGTTGAAACTGATGCAAGCGCATCTAAGCAAAATTATTATAATCGCGTAGAAATGCTTATTCATGCAAAATAATGATAAAAAAATTACATTTATTATTGGGGAATATTGGACATTTTTTATTTTATGGTAAAATGATAAAAGAATCATTTTTTACTTGGGAGAATGAAAAATGTTAAGAATAGCAGTATGTGATGATTCATCATATATGAGGGAACTGACAAAAAATCAATTAGTCAATTATTCTGTTCAAAATGACATTGAGCTGAAGATTGATGAGTACGAAGCAGGAGAGCTGTTGATTGTCGACGAACAAGAAAATGGAATAGAGCATAATCTTATAATTATAGATTATGAGTTTGAGGAAAAAGGAAAAAACGGAATAGAGATTATTAGCGCACTTAGGACGTTTAATAAAACAGCAAAGGTTATATTTTTATCCAGTTATCCTCAAGTCGTATTTCAGAGCTTTGAAGTCGAGGCTTTTAGATTTCTTGTTAAGCCCCTGGATGAACAGAAATTATTTAAGGCACTTGACGACTATTTAAACAGTATAGAAAGCAATCCTGTTTTATCCATACGAGTTGATGGAGAACAGTTTTTTTACAGGGAGGATATCATTACTTATATAGAAGGCTGCGGGAAAAGAAGTATATTACACTTCGCAGATAACAGGGAACCTGTTATGAACAATGAGACTTTAAGTGCTATTGAGGAAAGAGTATCTGATAATGCCTTCTTTAGATGTCACAAATCCTTTTTGGTTAATATGGAACATATAGAATCTTATACACATACAGATGTTATGCTGGATTCTAATGAGGCAATATTAATTAGTAGAGGCAAATACAAGGAATTTGGTATTGCGTATGCAGGCTATATTTCTAATAAAAGGGGGATATAGTATGCAAAGTGTTATATGTGTATTAATAATTTATACTATATGGACTTTACTTGATATCTTTAATATTTTTACAATCTATGACAAGTTTTTATGTATCGAACGTAAGTCTGAGATTAAGAAGGCAAGCTTATTATGGATTCCTGTCATACTAATAATCAGTTATATAGTAGGGTTTAATTATGCTGGTGTATACTACAATAAAATTGTAGCAAAGGTTATTAGGAGGCTGGTTATATTTAAAATTATTCCATTATTATGGAGTTTTTTTAAAAAAAGGTATAAAGACATATTGATAGTTTTATTTTATCAATTGTTAATTGCAACAGCATCTCAAGGCTTATACATGTTTGTGGTAGATATAAAATACGTAGGTTTTTATGAGCTGTTCGTATTTGATTTGTGTCAGCTGAGTGCGGCGGTATTGATAACATTGTTGCTAGTGGTACTGCTTATTTTTAGAAATAACAATATAATTAAAGTCTATTTTGGAGAGTTGACAACATTTAACTATATTGTTTTTTGCATAGCTATATATGTATCTAATCTTATAGAAGCAGGAATCATATTGCTTTATCCAGATGATACTTTATTGAAAAAAATCTCTTTTCTAAATGTTATTATGGTTGGCATATTGATATGTCAATTGATATTTGTTCGTGAATCAGAGACTAGAAAAAGTAAAGTAATAGACATTTTGGATGAACAGATGGTAAAGCTTACAGACCATTACAATGATGTAATAGAACATGAGACGAACACCAAAAAGTTTCGACATGATATCAGGAATTTTTTGCTTGTCCTATATTCAATGGTTGAGAATAAAGAGATAGATGAATCATTGGAGTATATCGAAAAGATGCAGGATATCTGTAAGACTGAGACAAACAAGTATGATACAGGTAATTTTATCGCTGATACTTTGATAGGAGCAAAATCTGGTCTTGCAAATAAGATTAACACCCAAATTGTATTTGATGGATATGTTCCAAGTGAACTGGAAAATGTAGATTTGGTTATTTTATTATCAAATATGTTAGATAATGCGTTAGAAGCTTGTGAGAAAATAGAGGGAAGTAAGTTGATTAGCATAGATTCCATACTTGAGAAAAAGGTTTGGATTATTGTTGTTAAGAACCCAATTAAAGAGAATATTAAGATTCAAAGAAATAGAATATCTACTACAAAGAGCAATAGAGAAATACATGGGTATGGTATTCAAAACATGGAGAGAGTGGCGCAAAAATATGATGGAAATCTAACGCTTGAATGTGAAGATGGAATATTTTGTGCTAGAGCTATGTTGAAATTAACACAAGAGTATTAACAGAATATTAATATCGATTTTTTAGACACTGTGGTGGTTTCCACAGTGTCTTTTTTGTTTTGGAAGGGTGAAAAAAACAGGAGCCAATTGTAATTTATATAGATTAAAATGCATTTCACTCCCAAAACAGTACATTTCACTCCCGAAATGTGTTGAAGGGTAAAATAAATACTATTATAAAAGAGTCTTAAGGAACAGCAAATAAAAAAGGAGGATGTGCAATGTTTGTTGTTAAGCATATGCAAAGCAGGAGTGAAAAGTATGATATCTGTGAATAATCTTTCGATGAAATATGAAAAAGCAAAAAGGTATTCATTATCAAATGTGTCCTTTGAGATTGGTGATGGAGAGATGGTTGGCCTGATTGGTAAAAATGGCGCTGGTAAATCCACATTGATGAAAAGCATTTGTAAGTTTATTCTTCCATCCGAAGGAGAGATTTTATTAGATGGAAAAAATATAAAGGCTTCAGATCGATGCCTTGACGATGTTGGGATATTGCTTGAACCAGTATTTTTCCAGTACATGAGTGCATATGACAATCTGGCTTACTATTTGAAAATACATAATAAAGAACAGTATATACAGGAAATAGATGATGTACTTAATATGGTTGGATTGGGGAAAAATCGAGATCAAAAGCCTTCAGATTTTTCTTTTGGAATGAAGCAAAGATTAGGACTGGCGCTTGCGTTAGTGGGGCATCCCAAAAAGCTGATACTCGATGAACCGTTTGTCGGGTTGGATCCAGTTGGTGTGAAGGATCTTATTAGTATTTTGCAGGAACAGGTTAAGAACAATAAAATGCAGGCTATTATTTCAAGCCATCAGCTATATGAACTTAATGAGTTATGTGACAGAGTATTGGTTTTGTATAATGGTGAACTAGTATTTGATGGTGTGCCTGATTTTTCACAGCATTTATTGGTGGATTTGGATAAAGAATACGCAAACGGTAAAGACATAGCAGGAGTCAAAGCACTTGAAGATAAGAAAAGAGTTGAAGTAAGTATGGATACTATAGATGAATCTTTGAGGCAGATAATGGTGGATTATAAAATAATAGGTGTTGAAACAAAGAAAAATTCACTGGAACAATTCTTTATTGAGTAATAAGAATATATCTAAGGAGCAAAGACTGTGATTAGTTTAATTAGGAATGAAATAGGTAAAATAATAAAGCGCGTAGATACAAGGGCATTATTGCTATTAAGTGTATGGCCATTACTTTTAAGTGTACTTGTTGTAGTTAAGGATGATGTCTTCAAAATGGAGGGAGATGCCATAGGTGCATTTGAGTATACAAATTACATGGTTATCATACAAAATGATATTTTTCTTCCGTTATTACTGACGGTATTAATTGCCAGTGTATCTTTATACCAGGAAGTACAAAAAAAGACAATATATTTTTACAAGGATATAGCCAGGAAAGATATTTTGAAAGCTAAATATGTATCTGTTTTCAGTATGTATTTCTTGTTTTTATTTTCTTATATCCTTATGTCATTTGCATCATATTATCTTGCGTTTTGTCATCATAGTATGGCCACAGGAACTTTTATATCGTATCCAACTGAAGTAATAGATATGCTCTATACAGCAATACAGGTTATCTTAGGAGCTACTTTATATATTCATGTAGGCATCACTTTTGCATTGAGAACGTCAACCGGAATGACAATTTTTGGAACAACAATGTTTTATATGTTTGCAAGAATCGTTCCTAATTTTAAATTCCTTAAACTGGTATTTCCTATAGGATATAAAGAGGTTCTGGAGGTTACAGCACATCCATATATGTGTTCGCTATTATTATCCTTACTGGTATATGCTGTGTATCATGCTGTTATCTATTATTTTAACAGGAGAACTTTTGAACGAATGCAGTTTAACTAAGAGCTATTTTATATAAGATTATTAGGGTATGAGGGTATATTTTGAGCAATATAAATTAAGAACAATAGGCGCGGTAGTTACAATTATTATAAATTCTGTTATTTGCGTTATTGGAGCTTTTATTTTATCAGGCATTGTTAATGCAGCTACAGTAAAAAATGTTGCTGCATTAAAATGCTATCCTTTGCAAAAAACAAGGGGATGGATAGTAAATTATCGGAAAATGGATCAACATTATCAGGAGGAGAAAGACAGAGAATTTCTATTGCGAGAGCATTACTTATGAATAGAAAAATACTGGTTCTTGATGAAGCGACATCAGCTTTAGATGAAGTAACTGCAACAAAAGTATGGTCAAACGTATTAGACATTAAAGAACAGACTTGCGTTGCAATTTTACATCATTTACCAGAAAAGATTATGAATAAATTTGATTGTATTTTACAGATAAAAGATGGACGACTGATGGTCATTAGGGATTCGGTTTAGTCTTATTTGAGAGGAAATCCATGCTAAGAGCATATTTATATGAAGAATTGTATAAACCAGAGTTAAACCTGCTAGTATGTTCAAAAGATTCGCTAAGAGAAAAACTCCAATTTCTTGAATCCAAGTTGGATCTTAAGATTGACACATTAATTATACATGTGTGTAAATATTGTTTTGAAATATACTACTCAGAGCGTGTGAACAAAGATGAACAGAAATCAATACAGTTGGATTCTGCCGTGAGATTTAGAATAGAAATAGATTTAAATGAATTTGATGAACAGATGAAACGTGTAGATGATGCATTGATACAGTATCCGTTTGAAGTTACAGATGACAAGTATTGCGAGGTTCGATATATGAATTTAAAAGATGATTTTTTGATTCTGGATGTATATATTGAGACCAAACAAACTGACCAAATTGACAATGGATATAATGAAGCATACACTTAGGTAGACGTAGAATTGATGTAATCATGATCAGGCCAGAGGCTAGTATGATTAGTACGAAAAGCTGCATAGTAGGAGACCAATAATGCTAATCCCTTTTGATAACGAGATAATTAGGCTTCTTGATGACAGAAGCTTCATGGATGGTGTAGCCAAGAAGTATCATTATGATGAGTCGCAGATTATGGACCTATATAGTGTTGCAAGAACCATGAAGAGCACTATTCAAGGGGACTTGGAACAGGGGAAGGCTGGATGGGTTGATGAGATTGGTCTCAGAAAGCCTGCAAAGCCTAATGTGGATGAAAAAAGTATAATAGCATGCATTACATTAGGAAGCGGCCTGGATCTGTTGCAGGATAAATATCGTGCAGACGGCAACTATCTGATGGAATATATGGTTGAAACCATAGCAAGCGACCTTCTTATGATGGCGTATCCCAGATGGAATGAAATGGTATCAAAAGTGTATGGTCGCGACGTAAAGCGATATCATTTCTATGGCAGTGAAACTGACTATCCAATGGAAGCAACAACATATGCTTTAGATAAGCTGGGTAATCCAGTAGATTGTACAAGCGGGTATTGCCTTATTCCAAAGAAATCAGTCATATTTGCCGCTGAGCTGGCAGCAGCAGGAGAGAAGGCGCAGTGTGAAGGCATATGTGTCTATTGTAAAAATGATAAGTGCCCCAACCATTTTGCAGGTTGAGGCCATTTTATTAGCCTAGTTTTTCAGTGCCAACTCTGTTGCTTTTTGAGCATGTATTAGGGTAGTATCAAATATAGGAAGCGAAGAATCTTCTTGAGATACAAGCAGTCCTATTTCTGTGCATCCGAGAATAACAGCTTCTGCTCCATTTTGTTTTAGAGTATCGATTACTTTTGAATAATAATCACGCGATTTGTCACAAATCTTACCAACACATAGTTCTTCAAATATTATTCTGTTAACTTCTTCTATGGCAGAATCCTCGGGAATTAAAACTTCAAAGCCTCTATTTATCAGCTTTTGCTTGTAGAAATCTTGCTGCATGGTATATCTTGTGCCTAGTAAAGCAACCTTTTTAATACCTGCTTCTTGTAGCGCGTCAGCAGTTGCATCTGCTATATGGATAACCGGAATGCTTATCATGGACTGTATTTGTGGTGCAACTTTATGCATAGTGTTTGTGCAAATCAAAATAAAGTCCGCACCTGCTTTCTCTAACTTAACAGCTGCATCTCCTAATATTTCACCACTCTTAGACCACTCACCTGATGCCTGACATTTTTCTATCTCATCAAATTCAACACTATAGAGAATGATTTTTGCAGAATGTAGTCCTCCAAGTGTTTCCTTTACAGTGTTATTGATTATCTGATAATAAGGGATGGTGCTTTCCCAACTCATTCCACCGATTAATCCTATTGTTTTCATGTTGTTCTCCTCTGTAAGTTTTTTCATATTATAATTATTTTTTATTAAGGTCAATAAGAAATATTAAAATATTTGAATCTTCTGTATATTATTTGAATTGTAGAGAAGAATTGCTGCTGATTGAAAATAGGTAACAGTAAGAATAAAATATATACAACACTGTGTTGTGTTTGTTATTAGAGCTATTATTATTTATATTAGGATGAGCCAATATGGAAAGCTATATGGACATGAGAATAAGGATGACAGTATTGACATTGGCGTTAGCAATCAACAATCATCAGGAGGAAATAAACATTGAATAATAATGACTACATCATTAGATTAGAAGAGACTAAGGATTATAGAGACAACGAGAACCTGGTCAGAGAATCCTTTTGGAATGTATATCGCCCAGGATGCATGGAACACTATTTACTTCATTGCCTTAGAACAGATTCAGAATTTGTACAAGAACTTGATCTGGTAATGGAGAAGGCAAATAGACTTATAGGTCAGATTATTTGTGTAAGGGCAAAGCTTAAGACGGATGACGGCAGAACAGTTCCTGTTCTTACATTGGGACCAATAGGTATAATCCCTGAGTTTAAGCGCAAAGGCTATGGTAAGATTCTGTTGGATTATGCTCTTAAAAAAGCCAAGAATATGGGATTTGGTGCGGTATTTCTGGAAGGAAATATTGATTTCTACGGAAAAAGCGGCTTCACATATTCATCTGATTTTGGAATCAGATACCATGACATGTCAGTGCAGGATGATACATCTTTTTTCCTTTGCAGGGAATTGATTCCAGGATATCTTGATGGAATCACAGGTAAATATGAGACTCCACAAGGATACTATATTGATGAAGATGGCATTGAGGAGTTTGACAAACAGTTTCCATATAAGGAGAAGCTGAAGCTTCCTGGGCAACTTTTTGAGTAAAGGTCCATATTTTAGATTCTAGATAAAAGACGTTGATTGGTTAAATAGAAAGGAATAATAAATGATTGAGACTAGTAGCTGGGAGTAATACAATAAATATGACACTTTGCCGTAGTTACTGTGGAGGATTCATATGAATTATGTGCCATCATCTGAAAAAGCAAAAGAGTGGGGTATTACCCAGCGTAGAGTTGCGATATTGTGTAAAGAAGGACGTGTTCCTGGAGCTGAATTAGTAGGCAACAGATGGTTTTTGCCTATGGATGCAGTGAAGCCAGGTGATCCTCGCAAGGCAAGAAGTAGGACTAATTATGTTTAAGATTATTGAAGGTGATTTTAAAAATAATGAATATAGCAATGAGGAGTACTTGGATAACTGGCCAATGCTCTATATCCTCGAAAATGGTCGTCAGGCTTATATTGGAGAATCTAATCATGTAAAGACAAGAATGATGCAGCACTCATCGGTAGAGGAAAAGCGTATTTTTGATAAAGTACATTTTATCTATTCTAAGATGTTTAATCAGTCCGTTACATTTGATTATGAATCAAAATTAATCCAATACATTGTGGCTGATGATTTGTTTGAGGTGACTAATAAGAATGCAGGTATTGCTGATAAACAATATTATCAGAAACAAGACTACGATGAGATGTTTGAAGCTCTTTGGAGAAAGCTTCAAAGAGAAAAACTTGTTAAGCATTCAATCGAAGAAATTGAGAACTCAGATTTGTTTAAGTATTCACCGTACAAAGAGCTTAACGATAGTCAGAGACAAGCTGTAGATGATATTTTGTCAAAGCTTAAAGAGAGAACAGTTGATAAGGTAGTAGTGAATGGAATGCCAGGAAGTGGCAAAACAATAGTAGCTGTTTATCTTATGAAGTACCTTGCTGATAGTGAGGAATATGAAGGAAAGCAAATTGGATTTGTTGTTCCTCAGACTTCATTGCGTAAAACAATGAAGATGATTTTTAAAAGTATATATGGTTTGTCACCAGCTCAGGTACTGTCGCCTTCGGATGTTACAAAGAAGAAGTATGACATCTTGCTTGTAGATGAAGCTCATAGACTTCATCAATATAAGAACATTTCATATATGGGAACGTTCAAGGCAAATTGTGAGAAGCTAGGACTAACCACAGAAGCTGATGAACTGGATTGGATTCTAATGCAATCCAATCAGGCGGTATTGTTCTATGACAGTATGCAAGTAGTGGGGCCTTCCGGAATAGATTTTGAGCGCTTCGATAAGAAAATGGAAGATTCATTCCAAAGGAGAATGATTGCATATTTTACACTTATTACTCAAATGAGAGTTCAGGGTGGAAATGCGTATATTGATCAAGTCAAATCGATGCTAGATGGAAGTTGTCAAAGCAAATTTATCTCTGATAGATATGATTTTAAGTTATATACAGATTTCACAGAATTTGAGAAGGACATGTATATAAAAGAATCTGAAGCAGGTCTTTCAAGAATGTTAGCAGGCTATGCATGGCCATGGATTAGTAAATCAGATCCAACTATGAAGGATATTAAAATCCAGGGTGTTGAACGAATGTGGAACCATTGTACTGAGGGATGGGTTCATACTTCTGAAGCAATTGATGAAGTCGGTTGTATTCATTCAATTCAAGGATATGATTTGAATTATGCATTCGTTGTATTAGGTAATGACATTGGATATGACAAGGAGTCGGGTAAGATTATTGTTCGTCCAGAATGCTATTTTGATAAAAATGGTAAGCGTACAGCTAATTATGATGAGTTGCTAGAGTATATTACAAATGTTTATTACGTTCTTATGACAAGAGGTATAAAAGGAACATATCTTTACGTTTGTGATGATGATTTAAGGTACTATATGAGTCAGTATATGGAAGTGGAGAAATCAAATGACACAGGAAACAATAAATCAGATATTAAAGTTCAGGGATGATCGTGACTGGAAACAGTTCCACAATCCAAAGGATCTGGCTATTTCTATTTCGCTAGAGGCAGCTGAGCTTCTTGAAGTCTTCCAATGGAGCGGAGTGGACATATCTTATGAGGGCAAGCAGGAAAAGATAAAGGAAGAGCTTGCAGATGTAGTAAATTATTGTGTTCTTATGGCAGATGTTTGCGGATTAGACCTGGATGAAATCATTCAGGAGAAGATTCGAGTTAACAATGAAAAGTATCCTGTAGAGAAGGCCAAGGGCAAGAGCGACAAGTATAACAAGCTATAATCATGGAGGTAACGTATGCAATTGCCATATTCTGAAGAACTGAACATTGAACACCTTGGGCGTCTATTTGACAATACAAGTGAATGCTATAAGTTCTTTTGGTTCAAGGCAATTGTCGCCAAGGTTACCGAAGGTAAACAAGAAATATCGTATGAAGAGCTTGTGGATGAAATGATTGCTGATGCCTGGTATATGGTTACGGAATATCATTTGAACCTGGGCCCAAAAGATAATTTGGAGAGTGTTGTTAATCTTATTAAACAGAGGTATCCAGAATTAAAATCCTGTGAAAAGAAGAGTGTGATTCTGGAGTTGCTAAGAACAAATCAGGATAAAGAAATAAATAGTAAGAAAAGAACATTAACATATAACGTACCATATCGTCTGCAGGCACCGTTTATGCCGTCAATCAAAGGCAAAGAATGGGATGTATCAGAAAGTAATCTGATTGCAAAAATCAATCAGGAGCAACGACTGATGTATTACTTTACTACGTTAAGTGGTATGTCAACAAGTATTATTGTTGATGATGATTGGGCAAATTATATTGTACGAAACCAGGAAATCATTCGAGGTTGGCTTGAATATAACATGATTATCTATATTCAAAAAAGGAATCCAAGTGTACCAGGAATTGCTGATAAGTTATATCCACCTCAAGAGCGTAAGTTGGATAAAGTAAAGAAATACTGGAAGTTAATTATTGGACTAGAGCCAGTTAGAGAAATCTATGGAGATACATTGTTGACTGAAAAAGATCTTTCCATAGATCATTTTGTACCTTGGTCATATGTAGCCCATGATGAGATGTGGAATTTGAATCCTACAACAAAGAGTATTAACAGTTCGAAGAGTAATAATCTTCCAAATTGGGAGACATATTTTGAGCGTCTGGCAAAACAGGAATTTCAATCATATGAGCTTATGTGGAAGTATGAACAGATACATAAGGAATTTGATAAATGTGCAAAAGATCATATTAACAATGATGATATAAAATACAGGGTGTATCGTCAGGGCTTAGAATATGATGTATTTGCAAATGAACTCAAATCAATTATTTTACCAGTTTATCAGTCTGCTCAAAACTGCGGATTTGGTAATTGGCTGTATGAGGTAAGCTAGATGAAAGTATACAACAAGCTAGTAAGAGATAAGATTCCTGAGATAATACAGAATTCAGGTAAAACTTGTGCTGCATATATACTTACGGATGAGGAGTATATTGAAGCACTTGAATCAAAGCTAAATGAGGAAGTGGCTGAATATCAAGCTGATAAAAATCTTGAGGAAATGGCAGATGTCTTAGAAGTATTGCATGCTATATGCTTGGCAAGAGGATATAGCTTGGATGATTTGGAAGCAATGAGGGCTAAGAAAACTGAGGAACGTGGCGACTTTTCTGAGAAGATTTTTCTAGAGTATGTTGAATAAATATGGTGTGGGTTGTTGATGGGAAACGAATCTAATGAAATCAGGTTGGGATTTGAAACAGCATACATAGACGGTAATGTGGTGTCAAATCTGGCGTATCGACCACAATTTGTTTCAAATAATCATAAAGAAGGTAAGAAAGTTCTTTCATCCATCGAGGATGAACTGTTATCGTGCGATCAATTTCAAATTAGTGTTGCATTTATTACCATGAGTGGAATAACCCCTCTTCTTCAGACATTAAAAGAATTGGAGAAGAAGAATATTCCCGGGCAGATTCTTACAACTAATTATTTGAATTTTAGTGAACCAAGAGCACTTGAAAAACTAAACTCGCTATCAAATATCACACTTAAAATGTATGACGTAGAGGCTGCTGAAGAAGGATTTCACACTAAGGGATATATATTCAAAAAGGAGGAAGTATATCGAATCATCATTGGTAGTTCAAATATTACCAGTGCTGCTCTGACTAGCAATCGAGAGTGGAATACTAAGTTGGTTTCGACTGAGCTAGGAGAGATGGCTAAAGACATCGTGGCAGAGTTTAAAGAACTTTGGACGTCTCAGTATTCGCTAGACTTTGATGATTTTTATGAGTTATACGAAGAACGATATGAGATCATTAAACACCAGCGTGAAGCTGCAAAACAAGAAGAGATTACTTCTCTTGAAAAGTATAAGTTACAGCCTAACTCTATGCAGGTTGGGTTTATCAATAATCTGAAGAAGATAATAAGTGCAGGCGAAGAAAGAGCACTTTTGATTTCAGCTACGGGTACAGGTAAGACCTATGCTTCAGCCTTTGCTATGCGAGAACTTGGCTTTAATCGAGTGCTGTTCCTTGTTCATAGAGGACAGTTGGCAAGACAGACAAAGAAGTCATATGAAAGAGTTTTTGCGAAGACAAAATCCATGGGATTAGTTGGTGCTGGCTATGATGATTATGATGCTGACTATGTATTTGCTACAGTGCAAACATTGAATAGAGATGAACATTTGCTTAAATACGATGCAGATGAGTTTGATTGCATTGTATTAGATGATTATGAAATAATAGGTCTAAGTCAAGAGGCTGCTTAAAGCAAGGCTTTTCAGACTTAGTCCTATTTTTTTGACCAACTATAGGCGGTTAAGATTAAGGACGGCGCCGAACTTAATTGAATAACCTCACAC
>JABUSV010000142.1 GCA_021442555.1 Pseudobutyrivibrio sp.
AGCAGAAGAAACACCAGAAAAACCTGAAGATAATGGTCCTACCATAGAGGAATCCTCAGGTTCAGACGGTGGAGACATAGAGTGGGGCGATACTCAGATTTAACAAGTACATATGATAAGAGAAATAATTACTAATCGAAAATTAATAGGAAAGTTAGCACGTAACGACTTCAAACAGAAGTTTGCTGGTTCCACACTTGGCGTAATATGGGCCTTTGTACAGCCGGTAGTTACTGTGCTGGTTTATTGGATAGTATTTGAAAAGTGTCTAAATCAAGGCACCCAGGGAACCAAGGCAGGTATTGAGGCGCCCTTTGTGTTGTGGCTATCCTCTGGTATAGTGCCATGGTTTTATTTTTCAGAGGTATTATCCTCAGGTACAGTGGTACTGCAGGAATACAACTATCTGGTTAAAAAGGTAGTGTTTCCCATAGGTTCACTGCCGCTGGTCAAATCCATAAGCAGCCTGTTTGTACATGGCTTTTTCGTACTGTTTACACTGCTTATGTTTTGCATGTATGGAATATGGCCTACAGGATATGCTCTTCAGGTGATATATTATTCCTTTGCTCTGATGATGCTTACTACGGGGCTGATATATCTTACCAGTGCTTTGTGTGTCTTCTTCAAGGATATGGCACAGTTAATAAATATCCTGCTTCAGGTTGGAGTATGGGCTACACCTATCATGTGGAACTTTGATGCCATGACAGACAGTATACCAGGATGGTTATCAGTGGTGCTGCAGATTAATCCTATGTATTACATTACCAGTGGCTACAGAGAAGCATTGATAGCTGGCACAGGATTTTGGACGAGACCATATCTTACCCTGTACTATTGGATTTTAACTATAGTGATACTTGTGGTGGGAACCAGGGTATTCAAAAAATTACAACCACAGTTTGCGGACGTATTATGATGTTTAAGAATTGGAAATATTCATTATTTTTTGCACTTAGTGCTATTATGGCCTTCAACCCTATGAAGGAGAGTGCTGTAGCCATCAGGGAGTTTACTCGAACCTTTGGCGCAGGACTAATAACAGGATACGATGTAAATAGAGTAACATCCAACTTTTCCAGGTGGATGTTACTTTTTGCGTTGTTATTTATGGGATTTACCCTGTTAATCAACTGGGTTAAAAACAGAGTCTATACTGACGGACAGACGAGAGCCTGGGAATTCTTAGACGGATTTATGGTAATAGCTGATATCAGCATAGTGCTGCAGGCTATGTCATTTTTCCAGAATGAAGCAGAGGGCATAAAAGAGCTTAATGTTACAACATGGATGCTGTGGGCCATAATCATTGCAAATCTTATATATATTGCAGCTGGGTTGGATTTGCGACTTGAACACAGTGATTTTTTAAACATTCACCTGGCCTGTCTTGGCTTTACTTTTCCAATAGCAGCTCTTCTAAAGCTGCCATCGGAAGATGGATGGCAGTATGTAATCATTCAGCTGGTGCTATTGATTATTGGAACTATAGTATGCAGTATATTCAACGTAAAAAATAAAAGCGACATCATCGGTGTAAAGACACTGGTGGCAAGTGTGCTGCCTATTACCCTGTCCTGGTACATAGAATCTACATATCTTAGGTTGGGCAAGGGGATGATGGTAGGCCATGTGAGAAGGGAATACATGCTGGTGCTGATAGTTATTGCTGCACTTGGCGTAGGATTATATTTCTTTTTACAAAAGAAAAGGATAAGACCTGATGTAAAAGCCATAGCATATCCTATGCTTATATGGGGCTATGAAGCCATGGCCAATCAGGCTGCCCTTCACAGAGAAGTGATGATGAATATCATCGAAGATGCCAATTATGGTGTGCTTATTAGTGACTTTTTAAACTATGGCAAGCTGCCTATAGTAGAACACTACGGCGGTCATATGATGAACTACGTGTGGGAGGGCATCTGGTACGGACTTGTAACAGGAGACAAGACCTGGGCTACTTATGGTTCCTACTACAACATGCTGACTCCTATTGTGGCAGTGCTGTTTTACTACGTACTGTCCAAGGTGTGGAAGTCAGACTATGCTTTTTGGACAGTGCTTCTGATACCATATTCCGACCTGTGGTCGTATTATGGCATGGGACTTCTCATTGCAGTAGCACTTATCTCTTACATCAACAAGAACAGCTATATGAGAGCTGTTATGATATGGCTTGCCTGTGCATGGGTTACACTATACCGTCTTGATATGGGATTTGCCTTTGATGTGGCCTGTGTGGTGGCTATTGCAGCCTATGCTGTTGTAAACAGGAATATAACAGTTATCAAACAGACGGGGATTACTTTGGCAGCTACACTGGGAGGATTTGGTATCCTGTGGTGTATACTTTGTCTTATAAACTCTATCAATCCTGTTTCAAGACTGATAGAGTTTTTAAAGATAAGTGCTTCTAATCTGTCCTGGTCCTACGAAGGAATCGGAGATCCTGCACTTATGGCTTATTCAATAAGCTATTTGGTGTTACCTTTTATCATGATAATACTTATTATGATTGTGCTTTTCTCAAAGGATTTTAGAGAGAGAGCATCACAAGACAGATGGATTATTCTGATAATGCTGGGAGTAGCTTATTTTGTTAATTTTAACAGAGGACTAACAAGGCATTCCTTGGAGGAGGGCATGAATTTTACCATCATATGGTTTAGTGCCATTCTCTTTATTGCGATATTTGTGGCAACCTATATAGGAGAGGCAACAGTGATGCCTGTGGGATTATCACTGTTGTTATTGACTGGTGCCATGTCAGGAGGCGGCAACCCTGATTACTGGGGGCTCATAGGAAGTACAGCTTCACAGCTTGATGCACATACCTCTCACTGGCAGGAGCCGGGATTCTTTGAACAGTCGGTAGACAGAGTGACCATGCAGGATAATTTTTATGACAAGGTATGGCCTCTTGGTAACATGGTGGACAGACTGTTATCAGAAGATGAGACATTTGTAGATTTTTGTAACTGTACAGCGCTGTATGGACTACTTGGCAGAGAGAATCCTGCCTATGTATCTCAGTCGCCAATGCAGTTGGCAGGAGAATACACGCAGCTTTGGTTTATCGAGGAGATATCCAAGGATTCTGACCATAATCCTATAGTTGTAATGCCTAATTCGCCTCAGGGTAACAACCATCATATGTTCTACATGGATGGTGTTGCAAACTCCATGCGCAACTATCTGGTGGCAGAATATATCTATACTAACTACAGACCTCTCTGTTGGGATGACGAGTACGCTATTTGGTGCCTTAACAGCAGATATGATGAGATGAAGGTTAAGGCTGAGACGGCTGGAGAATACATGATGGACTACGGCTGGGACAGAGTCACAGTGGAGTCTGGCAAAAATATACTTATAGACGATGAGAATACACATCATATATATCCTATAGACAAGCTGTCCATGTACTGGGGAGAACTGGATTACAAAGATGCTGCTTCAAATGCAGTGATAACAGAGGCTGAGGTTGCTATATCTTGTGATAATGTCTTTGTGTGGGATGAAAGTGCAGTTACTGACAAAAATAAGGGCAATTATCTCAAGTTTACCTCTGAGGTGACCTCTGATGAGCAGGTGCCTGCTGTTATCAGAGTGGGATGCTACAAGAATAACTGCTTTGAGGAGTTCTATCGATATGAGATTAATCTTGCCGGTGGAGAACACACTCAGCTTATAAGAATCAGCAATGATTATTTCTGGTATGGTGAAGATATCAATAGTGTAATGATAGAGGCAGACTGCACTATAAATAATGCCCAAATTCTAATGGGCGACTAGTTTTTGCAGATGGTGCAAAAATCAATTCTATTATGCTTTTACAAAGATGCAGAGAAATCTGCATCTTTTTTTATGGGTGTAACCAAACTTGCAGAAAAGCTATTGCATGTGGCAAAAACAGCACCTATAATAGCCCCCGTTGTCCGGTATTGGGGCTGGACAAGAACACAATAATTAAATATTCAGGAGGGTTTTTACAATGAATATTGGACATGCAAAGCCTTATACACCTGCGAAAAAGGATGATGCAGGATTTAAGGTATGGTTTGGTGAATTCAAAGCTGGTGCAGCATCATTTATACGTGATTTCTTCCAGGCTAACAAGACTATCTGTATAGGAGTCATCGGTGCGATGGCTATACTGGCTTTTGTTATGGGACTGGTTAACGTAAAAAATGCCATGCGCAACAAGGAGGCCTTGGAAAGCTTTAAGGATGAGGTGGCAGAGGCCGAGATTATCACAGATGATGAGCAGCTTCAGGCTATGTACGAGGAAAGTCGCACTCAGGTAATAGAGGAAGTAAATACTGAGATGATGAAGTACGTGGAGGAGCTTTTTGCCAAGTACCCGGATATGACAGCAGAACAAAAGGAATATATTACAAAATATGTTTCTTCCCAGATTGGTTCCATTGATTACAGTGATATCGAAAAACTTATAACAGATACGGCAAAGACTGCAGAAAACAACGCTTACGCCAATGCCAATCAGGTGGCCAGCGATAAAATCAGGGATTTACAGACCTTAACAGAAGACAAGATTAACTATACTGTTACCAATATGACCAGCGAGCTTACCACAGTAACATCTGAGTTTGAGAAGCAGCTTGCGGCAGCTAAGGCCCAACTTCAGGCAAACATTGACCAAAATAATAAAACATTGAGTGATACAATTGTTTCAACAAAAAGTGAAATTGCAGGAAACCTTGCAAAAAACAAATCAGAGATGGAAGGCACCCTTGCAGGAACCAGATCGGAACTGTCAGAGAATATGGCCAAAAATAAATCTGAAATGGAGGATGTTATTGCAGGAACCAAGACAGAAATTATAGGCAATCTTGAATCAACAAAGAAAGAGCTGGGAGGTAGTATAGAATCTGCGAAAAAGGATATGTCTGATGAACTGGCTACTGCCAAGTCTCAGATGAACTCAGATATTACTTCAAATGCCAGCAATATCAAAACAAATTCTGATGCAATAGCAGCTCTTGCAGCCAAGGTTGAGAGTTGTTTTACATCTGTCAGTAATGGAAAATACAAGCTTGCCACTTTACTGACTAACAAGGGTGTAGCAACAGCCACGGACGCAAGCTTTGACACTATTGCAGCAGGTATTAATACCCTGGCGGATGGAAAATATAATGCAGGCTATAACGAAGGATATTCCAAGGGGGTAAGTGATGGAATAGCCCAGGCAAAGGGCAAAATAGAGTATGTAAGGCATAATCATACAGGCTCTGCAACAGGAGGAGGCTGCTATAGTCAGGAAGTATTTCATGTCCATAAGTCAGGCTGTTATCAGCAGGAGTATACAGAATGCGGTTCAACTGAATGGACCAGACTAAGCTATGCAGGCGGAATCTCTCGTGAGGGATATGATGGAACTACCTGGACAGATGAATATTGGAACGGTGTCTGTGCCAAGTGTGGAGCGTATAAGGAGTGCTGCAAGGGTTACGATGGCCTTAGCAAAACAGAAAGCTATTTAACCTGTACAGCAAGAGTTGCAACTGGAAACAAGCTCATCTGTGGCAAGTCTACATCTACCATAGAACAGTACTGCTTAGGCTGCGGATATTCCGAGGGGCAGATATTAGAGGCAAAGATAAAATTCTAAGTGCTATTACCGGTATATATTAGACACAGAATATTCTTTGTGTAAAAATGATAGAAAAATAAAACTATTTTAAAGAATAATATACAAATCCAACAAAAACTACATATGATTTCTGTAAGGTATTTCGACCTTTACTTTAATGCCAGAACCCCATTTCAGTGTTACAATATTGTTACAAACTAGTTAGGGGGCACAACATGAGAAAAGGTAGTTTATTTAATAAAAAAATAAAAGCGATAGTAACGGCTATCGCTTTTTTTGTCTGCTTTGGTTTGAACTTTTTTCAAAACTATATGCCAGCTGATGCAGATGAGGATATTGTTGTGTCTGTTGTAGCACACAGAGGCTATTCAGGTTACTATCCTGAGAATACCTTAAGCTCCTTTGCAGGAGCTGTTAGGATTGGGGCTGAGCGCATAGAATTTGACGTCAGAAAGACAGCAGATGGCAAGCTGGTTGTGTTCCATGATGATACTTTAGAACGCTATGGCGGTGACCCTGAAAGAGAATTTATCGATTATACCTACGAAGAATTACTTACCTATGATGTCAGTCTTGATATGGGGCAGGAGTTTGCCTTGGAGCGTATTCCGACCTTAGAACAGACCCTGTCTCTGATAGCTGCTACTGATTGTGATATACTGTTAGAGCTTAAGGATATTGGAGAAGATGAGAGTTTTGCCAGGGAAGTATATGACGTATGCAGTCAATATCAGGTCCTTGACAGAATAATATTTGGCTCCTTTAATTATTCTTATCTGCAGGATATCAAGGATATTAACTGTGACTGTCCTATAATGGTATTTGCCAGCTTTGGAAAGAGTACTCTGCCAAAGAAATATCCAGCTGAATATTATGGAGTCAATATGAAGACTGTTACACCAGCTACAATAAAAGCGGTACATGCAGCTGGTGCTAATATATACTCATACGGACCTAAGAACAGGTATCAGATACTGTGTTTACAACGTATGGGTGTTGACGGTATTATTACCGATTATCCAAATTTTCAGGAGAATATGTTATGAAACTAAATGTTAAGAAAACCATTGAGATGGGCTTTGCCTTTCTATCTATCTGCGCCTTTTGGCAAATGTACAACAGCATCATTCCACTGGTGCTGACCAATACATTTCACATGAATGAGACAATATCTGGTGTGATAATGGCTTTGGACAATGTACTTGCACTATTTCTTTTACCATTCTTTGGAGGTTTGTCTGACAGAACCGACACTCAGATTGGACGACGCAAACCTTTTATTCTATTTGGAACAATAATTGCGGTAATTCTTACTATCTTTATTCCACTGATTGATAACAGCTATTTTGCCAACCCAACACTGGGCAAAGAAATATTGTTTGTTGGTGTGTTAGGTGCGCTTTTGGTTGCCATGGGAACATACAGAAGCCCTGCGGTAGCATTAATGCCAGACTGTACACCAAAGCCACTTAGATCAAGAGCCAACGCCATCATCAACCTCATGGGGGCATTGGGGGGTATGCTGTATCTTGTGGTTGCCGCATTGCTTTATCCATCCAGCAAAACTGAAGGCCTGGAGCATGTTAACTATCTGTTGCTTTTTATGGTAGTAGTTGGAGTTATGCTTATATCTCTTATAATAGTTATGATTTTTGTAGATGAGGTGGCTCTTAACAAAGAGATGCTAGAGTATGAGATGGCACATCCTGAGGATAATCTTATTGAAGAGGATGGCTCTGGCAACGAAGTCTTGCCAAAGGAAGTAAAGGCCTCTCTTATTATGCTTCTCATATCAATTGCCATGTGGTTTATAGCATACAACGGCATGGAGACCTGGTTTACTACTTATGCTGTCAAGATGTGGAAGATGTCATTAGGGGATGCGTCTACCTGTCTTTTGGTTGCAACTGTTGGAGCTATTATATGCTACATACCATCAGGTTTTCTGGCGTCCAAGATTGGCCGTAAGAGAACAATCCTTATTGGAGTGGCAGCTCTTATTGTAGCTTTTAGCGCAGGTTTTGGATTTACACTGGTTCATCCAAGCTTTTCACCAGTATTGTATGCGCTGTTTGCACTGGTTGGCATAGGCTGGGCTTTTATCAATGTAAATTCACTTCCTATGGTTGTTGAAATGTGTAAGGGAAGTGATATTGGAAAATTCACTGGTTTATATTATACTTTTTCTATGTCGGCACAGATTGTCACACCAATCGTGGCAGGCTGGTTACTTTCCAACGTGAGTTATATGACACTATTTCCATATGCAGCATTCTTTGCTATAGTAGCTTTTATCACTATGCAGTTTGTTAAACATGGCGATAGTGAAATAATTATTGCAAAAAAAGGTTTGGATGCCTTTGAGGACATGGATTAATGATATCAGTAGTAGTACCTTGCTACAATGAGCAGGAGGCGCTTCCTGCATTTTACGAAGAATATAAAAAAATGACTTCTCAGATTCCTTCTGAGACCTTTGAACTGTTGTTGGTTAATGACGGTTCCAAGGATAATACATTAGAGGTTATGATGGACTTGGCCGCACGTGACAGTGAGGTCAAGTACATTTCATTTTCCAGAAACTTTGGAAAAGAGGGAGCTATTTTTGCAGGCTTGGAGAACAGTTCAGGGGATTATGTTGTTATGATGGATGCAGATTTGCAAGACCCACCATCCATGCTTCCTGAAATGTATCGCGCGGTAACTGAGGAGGGATATGACTCTGTAGCAACTCGCAGAGTTACTCGCAAGGGTGAGCCTCCTATAAGGTCTTTTTTTGCCCGCAGATTCTACTCTATTATCAATAGAATATCTGATACTGAGATAGTGGACGGAGCCAGAGACTATCGTCTTATGAACCGCAAGTTCGTAGATGCATTGCTTTCTCTTGGAGAATACAACAGATTTTCCAAGGGACTTTTTGGCTGGGTCGGCTTTAAGACCAAGTGGCTGGAATATGAAAATGTTGAGCGTGTGGCAGGAGAGACAAAGTGGTCCTTCTGGAAGCTCTTTGCTTATGCTATAGAAGGTATTGTGGCTTTTTCTACAGCACCTCTTCAGGTTAGTGCATTGCTGGGCGTTATCATGTCATTCATAGCTTTTGTTGCAATTATTTTTATTGTAGTTCGCAAGCTTGTGTGTGGAGATCCTGTAGCAGGATGGGCTTCTCTTGCATCTATTATAGTATTTGTTGGCGGTATTCAGATGTTCTTCATCGGAGTGTTAGGAGAGTATCTGGCCAAGGCTTATCTTGAGATTAAGGACAGGCCAAAGTATATAATTGATAAAAAGAACTTCTAGAGTAACAGACGTGGGGGAGCAAGACGCACTTAAACAAAAAGAGGATTGGTGCTATGGAAATAGCTTTACACAAATTTTGGAATAGAATCGTTAGAGAATATCAGCTGAAGACAAGCTTTTTGTCTACAGCTATATTCTTTTTTATTGCCCATGGTTATGGAATGGTGATATATGCCCCTTCTCATGACGCTACCATGGTGGTATCCTGTGATGATTATTATCAGTATACTTATGGCAGATGGGCAGTACCATATTATTATGAATATATAAGACACCGCATCAATACCAACTGGTTCAATATCATAGTATGCTGCATTGCTATAGCGCTTACAGTGGCACTGATATCCAACCTGCTTAAACTTGGCAGATGGCAGACCATTATGGTGGCAGGTGTACTGTCTGTAAATATCACACTTATCTGTCAGTTTGCTACATTTATACAGGGCGCAGATACGGAGGGAATATCTGTGCTTCTGGCTGTTCTTTTAGTTTTTTTGGTAGATAAATACAAGAATTCTTTAATAAAGCTTGTCGGGTCACTTTGTCTGTGCGTTTCCATGGGATTCTATGGAGCAAACATAGATGTTGCCATAGGTCTTATACTTATAATCATAATAATCAGAGCTCTAAATGAGGAATATGATTTCAAGAGCTATGCAAAATACGGATTTATGCAGCTATTATATCTTGGAGTGGGCTGTATATTCTATGTTCTTGCTACCAAGTTCTTCGAATACAGGACCGGTATCGGCATGGGTGGTGGATACAACGGTCCTGGCAGACTCCTTGGAATGTCAAAAAGAGAGCTTGTACTGGGACTTATAAGTGGTATGGGTGATGCCTACAGGTACATGTATAAGTACTTTTTAGCACCACTCAGCTCAAGGGTAGAGTGGGTCTATGCATTACTATTTGTTCTTGCTATGGTGCTGTTTGTATGGCAGTGTGTGAAAATTCGCAAGAACTGGGTTGCCATAGTAGAAGCTGTGGGGGCTCTTCTACTGTTTACACTTGGAATCAATGCGCTATTGGCTCTATCCATGGGAGCTATCCATAGAATAATGGTATATTCCTACAACATGGTTCTGGTGCTTATAATTGCTCTGGCTGCCATGGCAACCATTAACGATATTCACTATATTATAAAAAGTGCAGTATCAGTGTTGCTGTGTGTGTACCTGTTTATGAACTCACTGTTTGCCAATGACGTATACTTTTACAAGCAGAGAGTGTACGAAAAGAGCTATCTGGCAGCCTACGAGGTATATTTGGACGTTATGGACATGGAGGGCTTTGACCCGGCAACAACCGATATCTATATAGTGGATAACGGAACAGATGAAGATAATTTTGGCTACAATAACGAGCTGGTAGAACAGATTATATATGAGGGGGCAAAGGAGAGCGGACTTGTAAACTCTGCCTTTACTCATCCTATAACCATAGGCTGGTTCTACTATTTTGTCTACGGAATCAATCTCAGATGGGAAGTAGATGAGTCATATTACGATAATGCCAAGGTGCAGAAGATGCCTTGTTACCCTTATGACGGATACATAGACTGGGTTGACGATAGCCTGGTAGTAAAGCTATCGAGATAGGAGGATGTTATGAGACCACTGATTTGGGCGCACAGAGGAGCAAGCGGATACCTGCCAGAAAATACACTGGAGGCTTTTCAAAAGGCCGTCGATATGGGGGCGGATGGAATCGAGCTTGATGTTCACAAGACCAAGGACGGAGTGTTGGTTGTAATCCACGACGAGATGATCGACCGTACATCTGATGGCACAGGCTGGGTCAAGGATATGACTTATGATGAGTTGTTACAATACAACTATAACAAGACTCATCAGGAAAGCTTAAGTCATGCAACTATCCCTACGTTGGCGCAGGTTTTTGACCTGATCAAGCCTACCAATCTTACTATCAACATAGAACTTAAGACAGGTATTGTATTCTACGAAAACATAGAGGCGGACACCGTAGCTCTGGTCAGGGAATATGGCCTGGAAAACAGAGTAATCTATTCGTCATTCAACCATGCTAGTGTATTGCAGGTTAAGAAGCTTGATATTAATGCTAAGGTAGGCTTCTTGTATGCAGATGGTACTCTTGATATGGCAGACTACGGAGAAAAATACGGAGTAGAAGCCCTACATCCGGCCCTTTACAATCTCCAGTATCCAGGCTTTGTGACACAGGCCAAGGTCAAGGGACTAAAGCTTCACACCTGGACTGTAAACGAGGAACAGTACATTAAGATGTGCTGCAAGTATGGCGTGGATGCCATTATAACCAACTATCCTGATGTAGCTGTCAAGGTGGTTGACGCAATGGAGATGTAATGAAAAAAGTAATAGTAACAGGGGCCAGCTCAATGCTTGGGCTGGCCACAATAAATGCATGTCTGAAGCAGGATATTCAGGTTATTGCCATAGCAAGGAAAAACTCTAAGAGGTCTTATAAGATACCACAGTATGATGGGGTGACTTTTTTGGAGGCTGATTTAAAGGATTTAGCATCGCTTAGTCTAGGTTGCACAGACTGTGATGCTTTCTTTCATTTTGGGTGGGGCCATACTGACAAAGAGGGGAGAATGAATGTTGCTCTTCAAAATGAAAACATACAGTATTGCTTAGATGCAGTAAAATTGGCACACAGATCAGGCTGCAAGGTGTTTTTAGGCGCAGGTTCTCAGGCTGAATATGGTATAGTGGCAGATGAGATCTTCCCAGATACACCTGCCAATCCTGTGGTTGCCTATGGAGTGGCTAAGTATCAGGCCGGTGTTCAGAGTATGAGCCTGTGTGAAGAGCTTGGTATGATATGTATATGGACCAGGATTTTTAGTGTATACGGGGTTAACGATGGTGAAGATACCATGGTAAAAAGCGCTGTGGCGTATTTTCTAAAAAAAGAAACAATGCATTTTTCCAGTGGAATGCAGATGTGGAATTATCTATTCGAGGAGGATGCGGCAGAGATTTTTATAGAGCTTTGTGAAAAAGTAAAAGAAAGCGGCATCTATCACATAGCGGGTCAGGAGAGTAAGCCTCTTCGAGAGTATATTTTTGAGATGGCCCAGGCCTTGGGAGATGGCTTTTACTATGACCTGGCACCTTTTGATCCGACTTCAAGGGTTGTCAGCATAAGACCTAACGTAGATAAGACATATAATGCAATAAAATACAGACCTCGTGTCAGCTTTGCAGAAGGAGTCAGACGAATATTAGAACATGATAGAGAGATTTAAATTAACTGAACACAATAGAAGACTGTTTTGGGGGCTTGGCTTGATATATGGTCTGTATATGCTTCCAATCATACTTGCTGACAGAGCATTTAAGGATGATGTCCCAAGGATGCTGTATAACTGCGGAGGCTGGTCAGATGGAGACGGAAGGCCTCTCACTGAGTGGTTAATCACATGGCTTAGCGGCGGAAAAAATGTAGTAGACATGTCTCCACTGCCACATGTTCTGGCAGTACTCTTGATGGCGTATTGCGTTACAGTTTACACCAGTGCATATTTCTTTGACGAGGACAAAGAGATTGGAGCAGGCACCATGATGGCAACCTCGCTAGTATTCTTTAGTCCATTTCTGTTGGAGAACTTCTCATATCAGCTGGATGTTATCAGTCATGTGGTGGCAATATGCGCTACATTTTTTGTTTTTGTATTTAGAAAAAATGACAATCGCAGGGTGGATGTATTATATCTTTTGGCGGTGGTGCTGATGGGATTGGCAAGTCTTTGTACCTATCAGACGGCTATTGGCATGATTGTGGGACTGTGTTTTCTTGATATTCTGATAAGAGTATTGCAGGACAAAAAGCCTGACTGGATACTTCAGGCTCACAGAGTAGCAGGATGCGGGATAGCTGTTGTTATATACAGATTCGTGATTATTCCAGCTGTTGGAGCAGTTATGCCTGTAAGCACCTCGGAAGAAGGCGTTATAACACAGTATATTCAGGCTTATGGCAGAGTATATTTAAGACTTGATGAGTACCTTAGGGATATACCTCGATTGGTGGTGATTACAACATTTCTTGTGGTTGTTATCTTTGATGTTATGGCGGTGGTAAAGCTTGTAAGGGCTGATAAAAGTGTAATGGCCAAGGTGATAACAGCCATATATGTGATTGTTACACCAGGATTGATTTTTGTTACAAGCTTTGCACCAGTTGTTGTATCAGGTACAGGTATGTCCAACAGAGTACTGGTGGCTTATGTTGCCTGTATGGCATATTTGAGCTATACAGCGATGTATATTTTCAATCAGACCAATATAACAAGATATCTGGCTATACTTATTGTGCCATTTTTCTGTCTGGCTTTTATCTATATGTATGTGTATGGAACAGCAGAAAAGAACCAGGCAGAATATGACAGATATATTGCATACAATCTGGTTCATGACCTGGATGAGGTCAATGCAGATGATACCTATACCAGCCTTACAATCATAGGAAATCCTGGATATTCGCCATATCTTAACCAACTTCCGTTTGCCTACAACTATATATTCACCAATTTCTGGTCTACAGACTGGATGGGAGGAGAATACATCTGGGGATATACCAGACATGTGCTGGAATACTCTGACGCTGAGATTGATCAGGATAAGCTGGTAAAGGTGAAGGGAACAGGTCTTTACAACATATATACCATTGAAGACGAGGCCAGAATAGCAATACTTTTTAGGTACTAGAATGAATATAGAGATTTTTTCAGATGAAGAATATAATACAGCCCTGGAGGATGTGATACTGCCATGGGTTAAGGAGCATCTTATTGAAGAGGATTTTAACTCCTTTGACGGCGGCAGACTGCATTACTACTACGCACTAAGGGATGATGCCAGGGCAGCCATAGTGATATCTCACGGCTTTTGCGAGTTTGTGGGAAAATATTATGAGATGATGTACTACTTTTACATGGCAGGATACAGTGTGTTTTTTCTTGATCACAGAGGACACGGTTATTCTGTCAGAGAAGTAGATAAGAAGGACCTTGTGCACATCCATGATTTCCATACCTATGTAAGGGATATGGAATGCTTTATTGAAGGCTGTGTAAAGCAAAAGTCTGTATGTGGCAGGCTTTTTATGTATGCTCATTCTATGGGTGGAGCCATAGCAGCTCTTTATCTGGAGAATAACCCAGGAATAATTGAAAAGGTTGTGCTTAGCTCTCCTATGATTGAGATGGCAACAGCAGGTGCCAAGTCTTATGAGATTGCACTTGTCAAGCTGTTATCTCATGTGCCATTTTTAGCAAAGCAATTTGGGCCAGGGCAACATGGCTTTGATAATATTTATAAATACAAGGACAGCAGTGCTCTTTCTGAGCCAAGATATGCTTTTATATTTTCATGCCGTCAAAAGGATGAGCATTTTACTACATATGGAGGCAGCTTTGCCTGGACCAGGGAATCCTTAAATATTTCTAAAGAAATCATCAAAAACGCCCCAAAAGTGCAGATTCCTGTTATACTGTTTCAGGCGGGTAAAGATAACCTGGTGGAGCCACAGGCCCAGCAGGAGTTTTGCAGGCTTGCTAAGGATGCCAGACTGGTAAGATATGATGACAGCAAGCATGAGATATATAATGCTACTGATGATATCAGGGCAGGATACATAAAGGAGATTATTACATTCTATGAGTGATAAGGATTTTAGAGAGTTTACTGACGATGCCAAGGAAGTGGTAGAGGCAGAGGTAGTAGATAGTGATACAGACAAGTCAAAAAAGGATGATAACAGAACAGAAAAATTCTGTTATATGTGTCATCGACCTGAATCTGTGGCAGGACAGCTGATTTCCATGCAGCCAGGTCTTGGAGTATGTCGAGACTGTATGCAAAAGACCTTTGATTCCATGAGCGGATTCGGTTTTGGGGGCGGAGACAATTCCAAGTCTAATGTTGATTTTTCCAAGATGCCAGGTATTAGCTTCTTAAATCTGGGTGATATCAGCGGTCTTGGTAACCTGTTTGGTGGCGGTCCACAGGTAAAAAAAGCACCTAAGACCAATGAGGAAAAAAAGACACCTCCTGCCATCGACATCAACAACATTATTCCACCACACCAGATAAAGGCAAAGCTGGATGAATATGTTGTAGGACAGGAATATGCTAAAAAGGTTATGTCTGTAGCTGTATACAATCACTACAAGAGAGTGGCTACAGGCACTATGGATGATATAGAAATAGAAAAGTCCAACATGTTGATGCTTGGACCAACTGGCTCAGGTAAGACCTATCTTGTCAAGACTCTTGCAAGGCTTCTTGATGTTCCTCTTGCTATAACAGATGCTACCTCACTTACTGAGGCAGGTTATATAGGTGATGATATCGAGTCTGTAGTTTCCAAGCTTTTGGCGGCTGCAGGCAACGATGTGGAGAGATGTCAGCAGGGTATCATCTTTATCGATG
>JABUSV010000125.1 GCA_021442555.1 Pseudobutyrivibrio sp.
AAGCACAAGACGCGCTTAGCTAGTGCCATCATCTTTTTCATAATTATATCCTCCTCAAAAAATAAAAATCGCTTGTTCTCCCTAAACAAGCGATTCAAATCTGACACAATTTTCAATATGTGTCAAATAAGTAAGACATGTGTCATCAAAAAACATAACGTCCACTAAGCGCCAAAAATGCGAACATATACAGGCAATTATCATAATATCTGCGCCCCCCTCGTCTAAGAGGTGTATTCCACAACAGGCTGGCATATTCCCTGGCATGGACACTGTCTGAAGCCAAAGACGCCTGCGCGCAGGTCGCCATTAATCCAACAGGATGCAGGATATCCCAATCTGCTATTTCACCATTCAGTTCGTAGGTATGCATAGCGTTATTGCTTATATCATTATATAAAAAATCCTGTAGCTTTGTGCATGCACTTGCCTGACCAACATCAATACCATTTATAGCATAATCCAACGCAATGTTAGCCGCAGTCCTATATGCATCACTGTAGAACCAGTCATGTCTGTCATTGGTCCAAGGCAACTCTCTACTCATAGGACTACCATCAAACTCTGCATATTCAGCATTCATTCCTGTATCCTTATGACATGCTTTAACCAGATATTCTCTGCTGGCCTTCTCAGCAACAAGATAGAACTCCTTGTCCTCTTCATTGGCAAACTTAGCATATTCCTTATAAAAATGAGGTAGATGATATGATGGATCAGTAAAGTCACTGCCTGGAACAAATAATATCTGATGATTGTCAAGATTAAACATGGTATTGCCAGTAATCATATCATGAAGCAACATCTTAGCTTGTGCGCCGTAATCGAATATTCCCTCTCCATCACCCCATTTTTTTGAAGCCAAAATAAGGCTCATGGCAAAAAACTCCTCTCCATCAGGTGCAGGACCATAGGCATTTGGCACACCCTCAAGAGAACATGACCAGGCAAAAAATCCAGCATTTTCCCCATGAGTCATATACATGTGCTCCTTTGCCCAGCTCCAAAGGGCATCAAACTCTTTTTTCATATCAAGCAAAACACAGATCATCATGCCATAGCTCATACCCTCAGTACGAACATCATTATTTCCTGTATCATAAAGATACGCTGTATTATCATCATTCATATGGAAAAATGTATCTTCTCCATAGAAAAAATCCTGCCTCAATTGTTCTAAACGTGCATCTATTTCTTCGATGGAATATCCCATCTTGTTAAAATAATTAATCATAACCATTCTCCACTCTTCGCATTAATTCTATTTGCATGGCATCAAAGAAAATCTCTGGATGCAATGCATTATACTCTGTCATATATTGTTCCCAGCTTGCTTCAAAGTCATCCGACATAATAACCATAGGAAGCCATCTGGCTTTCAGTTCCTTCATACTGTTCCATACATACCCCTCATCCGTATCCATTCCCATGGAATCAGAATATGAATACATTGGATACCATGGACCAGGTAATTCATTAGATCCAAGCATATCTACGTAGGTCTCACAGCCATATGCCTTGAATGTCTCTTTCACATCCTCTGGCAGATCATCAAAGAATACTGTTGGCTGCTGTTCTGACATAAGAGCATTTTTCCCATCGCTGCTAAGTCCCTCTATGCGTGGAAAATAGGAATACTGGCACCTACGATAAACTACATATTCCTCTCTTTTAGTCATATCATCCTGCTTGTCAGTCATGTAAAACAAGCCATTTTCATCAACTGAATAGTCTACCCCTTCAACACCCCAGTATCGTAGCTTCATTACTTCCTCTGATAGAAGGTCATTCACAAATTTGGCTGCTGCGTCAGGTTCCTTGCAATCAACAGTTATGGACAAACCATCAGACACATCAAGAATAGCTCCTGTAGCTGTGTGCCATTGATTAGGTACATCCTTGGATATTGTGATTGGAAGTGGTACATAATTTATTCCACCCTCTGTAGTCATAAAATAATCCATAAGTGGGTAATAGAATTGCCACCACTGATCCACCATTCCAAGTACTTTTCCTGTACCAAGCTTGGTCATATATTCTGAATAAGTAGAAGTAAACGACTCTTCATCAACCAGCCCTTTCTTATATGCAGAATTGAGGATTCTGTAGTATTCTCTGGCTGTATCTGTCGTATTGTAATCCTTAACTGTCATGGTGTCGGTATCAACTATACATGAGCCATCATTAGGATATCCATCCAAAAACTGCGGTGGATTCTCCAGACAGAATCCTCTCCATCCATCACACAGTATGCTAAATCCGATATCCCCCTCATCTGGGTGTGCATTTATATAGTCTTCAATAAGCTTAAAATATTCTTCAACAGTATTTACATCAGGATATCCTGCCCATTTTAATACTCTTGTCTGTATCCAGAAAGCTTCCTGTCCGTGAGTCAGTTCTTTACTAGGAACATGTGCAATATTAAACTGCGGAATCCAGTATATATGTCCATCACTTTGCCTAAGACTGTCCCATTGTTTTTCACTTAAATAGGTCTTTAGATTAGGGTATTTTTCTATATAATCATCCAGCGGTATTAAGGCATTTGCCTGATACAATTCATGACCTCCTTGTATAAAATCAGGCAAATCCCCTTTCGCCAATATCTGATTAATAGCTTCTTCCTTGGTAAGACCTGTAAGCCAGGTTTCCCTGCACTTGGCTCCAGTAACCTTGGCAATTTCATCCATCAGCTCATTATCAGGACTGATTTCACTACCCTCTACTGTAAAAAAAGCTGTAAACTCCTTTACTTCATTTTCAGGAGTTTTACAGCTGGTAAATACAGGCAATATGGTAAAAATGAGTACACAAAACAAACCCTTTGCTTTAATAATAGTCTGCTTTGTGTATCTCATACTATCTCCTTTGCTTCCTATAAGTGGTAGGCGTACAGCCATAGGTCGCGATAAATTTTTCTATAAAATAGTCAGCATCCTTATAGCCAACGTCAAAAGCGATGGAAAATATTTTTTCATCTGTCGTCAATAATAAATCACAAGCCTTGGAAAGTCTAATCTCATTGAGATAATCTTTAAAACTCTTTCCAAACTGCTTTTGGAACAGCTGGCCTAAATAGGTACTGTTCATGTAATATTTCTGTCCTAAGGCCTTAAGAGTAATGTTATCCATATAGTGATTGCGCATCTCCTGCTCTATTTCAGATAAAACAGCATTGCGCTTGCATGGATTCTCTCTAAACTGATTAAACTCAGGTTTATTTTCACTTTCAATCTGGATAACTCTCTCAAGTGCCTCTTCTTCAGACGGATTGCAGCCAATCTCCTTGGCTACACGCTCTAATATCTCAAGAACCTCAATCTTTTGTGTAGGCTTTAGGATGTAATCAGTGCATTTGCTTCTAAGTGCCTGCTGAGCGTAAGCAAAATCACTGTATCCGCTTAACAGCACAAAGTGTGTATCAAGCTTCAGCTCACTTCTGACTTTTTCAAGGAGCTCCAAGCCTGTCATTTCCGGCATTTTGATGTCTGCAAATACCAGTGCCACAGAATTTCTTTTCAAATATTCAAATGCTTTTCTACCATTTTCAAAGGTGGCTACTATCTCAAATCCATAGGATTCCCATGGAATCATAGCCTTTAAACCTTCAACAATAAATGGCTCATCATCTACAAGAATAACTTTTCTCATAAGCTACCCCCACCCTGTTCTACACCTTGTTCTCAAAGATGCTTATTGTGACAAGTGTTCCCACATTAAGCTCTCCTTCAACCTTAAACACCACATTGTCAAACATCATCTTGAGTCTGACGCAGGCATTGAGCATACCAACATGACTCCTGCCCTTGCCTTCCTTAATAGAATGCTGAAGTTCTTCTATTGTAGCGTTATTCATAATCTCTGAAAGTTCTTGTGCCAAATCGTTGCTTATACCAACGCCAGTGTCCTCCACCTCGATAGTAATATCGCCTCTATCGCCACCGACTCTGATAAAAACGAAACCTCTGCTACTCTTTTCTTCAATACCATGCACGCAGGCATTTTCAACAAAAGTAACTATTGTAAGCTTTGGAATACTAACATCCCTAAGCTCGTCCTCGATTTCAATACTATAAGACAGCTTGTCTCCAAATCTGTATTTTTGAAGAGACAAATATGCATCTACAAATCTGCATTCTTCTTCAATTGATATTCTGTCAATATTCCAGTCAACGTTCTGTCTGTGCATAAGAGCAAGCTTCTCCACCATCTCAGCTGTCTCTTCTTCATGCTTGATAACACAGTGCATTCTTATACTCTCAAGAGCGTTAAACAAGAAATGCGGATTAATCTGGCTTCTTAGTGCCAACAGCTCTGCTTCCTTTTGGGAAATCTCCATCTGCTGAACCAGAAGCTGCTGTTGCATCATACGAATCTTGATTACTCGAAGTAACAGTATAGCCAACGCTATGTCGGCTATCAAAGCCATAACACCTATTACCACTGTACTCATATAGTTAGCAAGAATACCATCCGTATCCCTTAATATTTTAATGGAAAAAGGACTTGCCGCCAAGGTAATATATTCTTGATATACAACCTTATCCTCAGAAGTAAATTCCTTGTATCTTGCCATAAGAGATGAGTATCGACTTACATTTGACATAAGCACAAGTCCCGATTCATCCACAAGGAAAGTATCATCCTGTATATTGAATTCGCCAAGCTCCATCAAAAGATTGGTGTAGCTTATTTCGATTTTTGCTATGCGCTCCATATTGTCGTTTTTAAAAAAATTCAGATCGGCCACATAGGCCACCTTACGTCTTGGATATATAGAGCCCACTTCTGACTCGTCATAGTAAAATATCAAAGAATTCTTTCTTCCACCATCTACAAACTGTTTGTACCAGTCACTGCCTCTTACTGTAGATAATCTTCCGAATCCGTTACCATTAATAATAGTCTCATTATCAGCGTAAATGGTAAGGGTTGCATTGTCTATACCAATACAGTCCTGGAACATGGTTGTAGTTATGAAATTATGGTAAGCACTGAAATAATCAAAATCAGATTCGTATTCTTTTGTTAAATAATCATTGACATAGGAACTGGTCTTTAAGCTCTGCACTACCTTTGAGGCATATTCCTGCTTTGAATACAGGTCATTGTAAATAAACCTTGCCTCCTGGGAATACCTAATCTTCTCTGCATCTCTTTTATTGCGATAGGACATACCTATCATCATGATTTCAGAGACAATAAGAGGAAGGGCTATTGCCAAAATAATTATGAACTTAAAGCGTCTGTTGTCAGTGAGATTCATACTTATTCCTTAACACCACCTATGGTAAGACCTGCAACAAAATATCTCTGCAAGAAAGGATACAGGCAGATAATAGGTGCCATAGTAACTATTGTAGCCGAAGCCCTGATAACAACAGGTGTTACCTGCCCTGAACCAAACTTGGCTGTATCAGCGCTACCACCCTGTTGCATTACTGAAGATAATAACTTCATAAGCTCATACTGTAATGTAGTATATTCTGTCTTCATTCTGTTGTATAACATTGCATCAAACCATGAATTCCAATGATATACAGCTGCGAATAAAGCTATTGTAGCATAAACAGGCTTACACAGTGGAGAAATAATCCTGGTAAAGATTGTAAAATATCCTGCACCGTCAAGCTGTGCTGATTCTTCCAATGAATCAGGTATACCCTGCATATAAGTTCTGATTACAAGCATGTTCCATGCACTTATAAGTCCAGGTATTACGTATACCCAAAACGAATTGGTAAGATTTAAGTTTCTATATAATATAAATGTAGGAACCAAACCACCATTAACATACATTGTGATAACCCAGAATAAAGAAAGCTGTGATTTAAACATAAATCTCTTTCTTGATACTACAAAGGCCAGCAGGGCATTAAGTCCCAGTGAAATCAACGTGCCAAGTATTGTTCTTGCCACTGTAATGTATGCACCTATTGAAAGGTTCTCAAGAGCAAGCACAGTTGAATAGTTTTTCAGTGTAAACTTTCTTGGCCACAGGTAGATGCCACCTCGTACTGCATCAGTTCCATCATTAAATGAAAGAACAAGAGTATTTACAACCGGATATAGTGTTACTAACACAAACACTATCATAAAAATTGCTATTAAAAATTTAAAAATCTTATCCCCTAGGGAAGATCTTATTCTTCTATTTTTCATATACCTCCTTCCATCACCTGAGTGATGTTTTCCAATACAAGGAAATTAGAATAGTTTTTCTTCTCCTGCTTTCTTGGCAAGGTGATTACACAGAACTATAAGCATAATACTTACAACGCTCTTAAAAATACCTGCCGCTGTACCAAGAGAAAAATCATTTTGGCTGATACCCCATTTCAATACATAGATATCGATTGTCTGAGATACACTCTGTACCAAACCATTACCCAAGAGGTACTGAACCTCAAATCCTACATTTAGAATGTTACCTACATTCATAATCAAAAGAATGATTATTGTAGGTTTAATTCCTGGAAGGGTGATATATTTAATCTTTTGTAATCTGTCAGCTCCATCGATTGAGGCAGCTTCATATAAGCTTGGATCAATTGAAGTAATAGATGCCAGATATATAATGGCGTTCCATCCTGTTTCCTTCCAAACGTTGGCAAAGGCAACTATAAACCAGAAATACTCAGGATGTGCCAAAAAGTTAATTGCCTGATCTACAACTCCAAATCTTAGCAATAAATCATTAATAATACCTGAGCTTGATAACGAATTATGTAAAATACCTACTACAACAATCCATGATAAAAAGTGTGGCAGATAAGATATTGTCTGGATACTTTTCTTTAAAAACTTGTTTCCTATTTCATTAAGTAATATAGCAAATAAAATTGCCATTACTGTGGTTGTAGCAAGATTAAGAACACCCATGCAAAAAGTATTCCTGATTACTCTTAAAAAGGCTACATCTGAAAAAAGGAATTTGAACTTATCAAGCCCAATAAAAGGTGAACCTAAAAGACCTAGCCTAGGCTTAAAATTTTCAAAGGCCATTAACCAGCCTGTAAGTGGCAAATAGTAAAATACAATACCATAAGCCACAAAGAAAGCAGATACTATAAGCAAAAATCTTTGCCTCTTAACCTCTTTCCAATCGATTTTAAATTTTTTCTTACTTGCTGTTTTTTCCATATTTCCCCCTGATTCAGGTGTAATATATTTGCTCCTCTGGCATAAAAATGGCAGCAACAGCTCACGGACTGTTGCTGCCTAAATGAGGATGATAAATAAAGAAAGTTACTTATGAATTACCTAAATCAATATTACTTAAATGTATCGAGAATTGCCTGCATCTCTGACAAGAAATCCTCTGGCTTACATGCATTGTAAGCATCCATGTAATCAGCCCAACCCTTTTCGAAGTCGTCAGCCATTACAACCTTTGGTAACCACTCGTGCTTGCACTCACCCATCTTTGTCCAAGCAACACCGCCTGGAGTAGCTGTTGTAAAGCCGTTTGAGTAGCTGTACATTGGGAACCAAGGTCCATTAGCTTCAACAACTGAGCCAATGAAATCTGGATATGTTGTAACGCCGTAAGCGTCGAATGTTTCCTTAAGAGGAGTAGCCATGCCGTTCATAAACTCTGAAGGCTGCTCGTCAACTCTCATGGCATTCTTGCCATCAAAGCTTGTTCCGCCCCAGCTTAAGAAGTAGCTGTATGGGCAAAGGTGAGATGCCTTGTAAGTAGTATCAGCTGCGTTCATTCTCATCTCATCTGTTCTATAGTATAAGCCCTGATCATCTACAAGGTAATCAACGCCCTCAAGACCCCAAACTCTAAGGTCAATAAGTTCCTGATCCATACATGTGTCAACGATGAACTTGAATGCCTTCTCTGGATCTGCACAATCAACTGAGATTGCAATACCATTAGCACAGTTTACAGTATCATCATATGTATGCCATCTGTTGTCCATACCAGCTTCAGTTGTAAGGCCAAGAGGAATATAGTTGCATCCAGCCTCATCAAGACCCTGTGTCTTAAATGCGCCATTTACATTTTCCTGGAAATCCCACCACTGATCTACCATACCAAGTACGCGGCCTGTGGAAAGCTTAGCGATGTATTCGTCATATGTCTGTGTAAAGCTCTCTGGATCTACAATACCCTTCTGATACTCCTCGTTAAGCTTCTTGAAGTACTTAATTGTATCATCTGAAGTATTGTAATCTTCGATTGTCATTGTATCCTTGTTTACGATAACTGAACCATCGTTTGGATATCCGCCTAAGAACTGACCAGCGTTCTCAAGACAGAAGTATCTCCAGTCTTCGCAGAGGATTGTATATCCAATGTACTCTGTTCCGTCTTCCATTGTAGGATTCTCAGCTATGTAACGCTCAATAAGGTCGAAGTAATCATCCATAGTCTCAAGCTTTGGATAATTAGCCCACTTAAGAACCTTATTCTGAATCCAGAATGCCTCGTCATTGTGAGTTGTCTTCTTGCTGTCACCGTGGGTATTCTCAAACTGGTTAATCCAGTAAATATGTCCATCTGGCTGTCTGAACTTTTCCCACTCAGCCTCTGTGTACCACTCATTCTTGAACTCTGGATAAGCATCGATGTACTCATCAAGAGGAATAAGTGCTCCGGCATCAAGAAGTGTTGTCATATCATCTGTACAAAGATAATCAGGATACTCACCACCAGCGACAAGTGTACCAACTGCTTCTTCTGCGCTCTGACCTGTAAGCCATGTCTCCTTAACCTTAACACCAGTCTTCTCTGCGATAACCTGCTGAATTTCATTATCGCTGTTGATTTCTGAGCCAGGCATTGTAATGAAGTATGAGAACTCAGTTACATCACCACTTGCTGCATCACCAGAACCTGAAGCGCCAGATCCTGTAGAGTCGTTTCCTGCTGCGCTACCACAGCCCATCATCATAGATGCAGCCATAGCCGAAACGAGAAACATTGAAATAAATCGTCTTTTCATCTAAAAACCTCCCTAGATATTTGAGCAGTTTTACCAATCAACTGCTTATGTTGTATGTATTTTATGACATTATGTATACTCTTAAAACAGACAAAGGTTAGTCCGAGGGGGGGTAAATTATAGATTTATACAAAAAATCATATATATCCGGTATTTTTTAGTTCATCTCTTATAATTGCAAACAAATATAATTTGATTATATTAACAAAAACTATATACTTATAGCAGTTAAAGGAGATTTCTATGTTATACGATAATCACATGCACTGCAGATTTTCAGAAGATAGCGATGCTGATCCAATCGAAATGGTTATGTCTGCCAAATCAAAAGGTCTTGCCGGCATTACTTTCACAGACCATATGGATATAAGTTATCCCAATGGAGAATTCATAATCTCAGATGTAGCCAATTATTTGCACACCCTAGATCAGATATCAAAGGAATATTCTGACCATGGCTTCGAGATATTAAAAGGTATCGAGCTTGGTTTACAGACTCATGTCGTTTCTGATAATAAGAACCTTATAGATTCCCATGATTTTGATGTTGTGATTGGCTCCATTCATCTCATAGATGGTCTTGATCCATACTATGAGTCTTTCTGGGAAGGTATAGATCCTGCACTACGCTTTAGAAGATTCTACGAGACCACCTTGGAAAACATAAAAGCTTTTACAGACTTTGATACCTTAGGACACCTTGATTACATTTTTCGCTATCACCACACCGATAACGCACCTGATACGTATTCTGATTATCGGGAATTGGTAGATGCCATTCTTCAGGAGATAATAAAAAAAGATATTGCGCTTGAGGTAAACTGTAGTCCAATAAATAAAGGAATGCTCTATCCAAACCCTATGCCTGATATTATAAAAAGATATCATCAATTAGGGGGAAGACTCATAACTCTTGGAGCAGATGCCCATGAACCACAAAACATAGGTGCAGGCTTTGATATACTCCCAGACCTCCTTAAAGATTGTGGATTTAACTCATATGCAGTATTTAAACACAGAAAACCTCAGGAAATAGCAATTTAGGTCTTTCTATTTTTCCAAAATATTCATATAATTTTATTACACGTTTATGGGATAATGTACCCATAAAGAACATTAACCTAATTATTAAAGGAGATAATTTTATGGTATTAATTATTTTTGCAGTGATTGTGTTTATCTTATTATGCACTGGACTTCGCGTTGTACCACAATCTAACGTATATGTCATCGAAAGACTTGGTAAATACAACCGCAACATGGACGCCGGTCTTCACCTAATGATTCCTTTTATCGAAAAAGTAAGAAGACGCGTTACATTAAAGGAACAGGTTGCAGATTTTCCACCACAGGGAGTTATTACCAAGGATAACGTTGGTATGAAGATTGACACAGTAGTATATTTCAAGATTGCAGATCCAAAGCTCTTTACTTATGGTGCTGAGAACCCAATTATGGCTCTTGAAAACCTCACCGCTACTACTCTTCGTAATATCGTAGGTGGTATGGAATTAGACCAGACACTCACATCTCGTGATGAGATTAATGGTCGTATGCAGGGTACTCTTGACGAGGCAACTGACCCTTGGGGCATCAAGGTAAACCGTGTAGAGCTTAAGAACATCCTTCCTCCAGAAAATATTCAACAGTCAATGGAAAAGCAGATGAAGGCAGAACGTGACAGACGTGAGACTCTTCTTGAGGCTGAAGGTCACAAGGCCGCTGCTGTAACCCGTGCCGAAGGTGATAAGACAGCTATGGTTCTTAAAGCCGAGGCTGAAAGAGATGCTGCCATTGCAAGAGCAAAAGGTCAGGCTGAATCAATTAGACTCGTATATGAAGCTGAGGCAAAGGGTATTGAAATGCTCAAGAACGCTGGCATGGATGAGTCAGTACTTATGCTCAAGAAGCTTGATGCATTAAAATCATTAGGCGATGGACGTGCTACCAAGATTGTAGTACCTACAGACTTGGCAGGGGCTGCTTCTGATCTTACATTTAAGACAGAAATGCTTGGTTTTGGAAACAACACTGCAGTTGATGGTTCTGCAAAAACAACAGCCAAGGCTTCTAAGAATGATGTATGCTGTAACGATTCAGAAAAATCTGCGACAACACTTCATTTTGCATCAGAGCACGAAGATAACGAAGTATTTTAAAATGCTTTAATTAGCAAGAGCTCCGGAAATCCGGAGCTCTATTTTTATGCTTTATGCTATTGGACCTGGCACAACAGAGGTTATGTTTCTGATTGTTCCGTTGTAGTCTTCATTAAATATGATTTCTGTACCATCAGGATTTTCAAATCTCTCCTCTGGCTCAAAAGCCATACCAAGTGTTGCTGTAGTAATAAGGGAACAGTTACAGTCTTTTACCAGGTCAAACACGTTAGTCTTAACCTGATAATTATCCCCGTATAAGGTAACTTCAATTGTAGCCAAATCGCTCATCACCTTGGCATCTGTTTCCTTTTTCATTGGAACTGCACCATTAAAATATACATTGCCTGAAGCCCATACTGGAAGCTTAATATAATATCTGTTGCTAGGTGGTGCTCCCATTCCACAGAAACCCTCAAATTCAGCCTTGTACTCTTCTTCTGTTGGATATTCATCGTAAGGAACAGTACCAACAGTGAGATTTCCATCAGTCCACATGCTGTCAGCTGCATTCTTCTCGAACTGAACCAATTCCTTTTTCTTTTCCTGCTGTACAAATATATTGTTATAAAATCTGCAGTCTCCATGTAAAAATGACATAAAACCAGCTAAAGCTGTAGAGTGTGGAACATGATAAGGAGTGTAACGAGGTGATGGCATACCAGGTGCTCCGTTATCTGTACCTCTTCCCACTGCAGTAAATGAACCTGCTATTAGATTGTGAACAAATGCCAGACCCTGTGTTGCAATCTTGCCCGCGTTATCTGACAACATCATGTTGTTATCTATAAGCGTAGGACCATGAGAAACCTCAACAAAAATATCCTCGCCGCAGTCATACGCTACTCCGTCATCTCCCACAACCGCCTTGCAGTTGTCAAAGAACAGATTACGACTAACTCTCGTGCCCTGGGCCTGCCAATCCAACCATATACCTCTGAAACAATCATGGAAGGTATTGCATCTGATTATTGTATCTATGGCTGCATGAAGCTTGATTCCACCGATTTCTGCTCCACCCAGATTCTGCTTGAAGCACACATGATGTATGTGATTGTTCTCGATTAATGAAAATACGCATCCCATGTGTCCCACAATACCTGTCTGACCACAGTCATGAATATGACAACGTCTAACAGTATGAGAGCCGATGTTTTCCTTGTCCCAGCCCTCTCTTGATGCAATGATTACGCATTCTCTCTGAGTCTGTGTTCCATCCTTATACTTTTTATACAGCCACTTGTTTTCATTTTCTGGCTGTAAATACTTACCAAGAGATATTCCTGAGCACTTGGATTCATATATATGGCAATCCTCAATAACCCAACCCTTAGACCAGTGTGGACCTATCATACCCTCCTGATAAGCAGTAGGTGGTGCCCAGTTTGTAGCTGCCTTTGACACAGTAAATCCGGAAAATGTAATGTAATTTACCCCTTCATTTTCCGGGAAAAAGCATGTTGGTCTTACGCTAATCTCAACCTGCTCTTTATTAGGGTTCTTCCCCTGAAAATTGGCATAGATTACAGTTTCGTTGTTTTCCTGGGTTGTGTACCACTTGTAGATGGTAAACTCTTTGTCCCAGCTTTGATTGAATACCTTAGGATTTTTTACCTCATCCAAAGAAAAAGTCTCATACATGGACTTTTCATTTAAATATACTTCTCCTCGGTGGGCTCTAAAGGCTGTGGACATATACCAGTCACCCTCAACCTCAAGAATATAAGGATTAAAATCTCCAAATAAATCATTGTTAATACGACAAACCCACACATTGCCCTCTACCTGTTGCCAGGTATCTATCACCTCAGCACCTGTAATATGTGCCTGTAGTGGTTCCATGGATTTGTAGGTTACAGGATTACCCTTTTGTCCCTTGTTAACAGGATTAACACGCTCTCGATATACGCCAGGTGCCACTAGAACTGTATCACCTGCCATGGCAATATCTGCAGCCTGCTGAATCCTCTTAAAAGGATGCTGTTGGCTTCCATCACCTGGGAAACCAACACTTTGGTCAACATAATAAATCATAAAAAACCTCCCATAAGTGTGTACGTAATTAAATACTAACACACCATAGGAGGTATTCACCTAGACAAACATTATATTTAAGGGGGTAAACTATAGAACAATGGCTCCTCTTAGAGGGAAGCTAATTTTTCTACAAGGTCGGCTACACATCCATCTTCAAATGGAACCTTAAGTCCAACTTCTTTTAACATATTAGTGTAATAATCAGAGGCTGAGAGCTTGCAAAGCTTCACATACTTATCCCAGGCCTCCTGTCTGTTTTCGTTCATAAGAACTTTGAACTGTAAAGCTACTACCGATGCCAACACATAATCAATATAATAGAATGGCACATTGAAAATGTGAATCTGCTTCTGCCAGAAACCGCCCTTATCAAAGAAGTCAACATCCGAAAAGTCGATATAAGGTCTGTACTCCGATTCTAACTTTTTCCATACAGCTTTGCGTTCTGATGGAGTCATATTTGGATTATCATATACAATGTGCTGGAACTCATCTACCATGGTTCCATATGGCAAAAATACGCAGGAATCCTCCAGATGCATTGTAAGATATTCCTTGTATCTGTCCCCAAAGAACATATCCATCCAGTCATATGTAAAATATTCCATGGACATGGAATGTATCTCAGCGGTTTCCATTCCTATCTCATTGTGCTCAGGATGCTCGTCATTACGTGTCAAATAGCACTGGAAACCATGACCACATTCATGGGTAATAACGTCCACATCTCCTGATGTACCGTTAAAATTAGCAAAAATAAATGGTGATTTGTATGCCGGAATATATGTCTGATATCCACCTGCCGACTTAGTCTTGCGTCCTAAAACATCAAACAGTTCATTATCCATCATAAAATCAAAGAATTCTTTTGTTTCCACGCTAAGCTTGGAATACATCTTCTGACCAGAAGCTAATATCTGCTCCGGTGTACCTGTTGGATCAGGATTACCTTCCTTAAAATATACTCCAAGTTCAGAGCTATATAGCTTCTCAAGACCTAATCTTTTAGTTCTTTTTTCAGATAGTGAAGCTACATAAGGTACAAAGCTCTCCTTGATCTGATTGCGGAAGTTTTCAACATCCTTACGATTATATGAATTACGATGCATTCTAAGATAGCCAAGCTCAGTATAGCTGTCAAAGCCCAACGCCTTGGCCTGCTGGGTACGATTCTTTACAAGCTTGTCATATATCTCGTCCAATTCGTCAGACACTGATTCAAACCAGTCTGACATGGCCTTGTTAGCTGCTATTCTGACCTCTCTGTCCTTGTGGCGACATTTTGGACCTAACAGTGACAGATTATAGATTTCTCCCTCAAACTCAATCTTTGCTGTAGCTATAAGCTTAGTATATCTAGAACTAAGGGCATTTTCTTCCTGCATCAGTTCCATGATAGAAGGATCAAAGCTCTTTAAATCAAGCTCTATGTTTTTAAAGAAAACTTCACCTAAAGCTTTTTCCAATTCTGCTCTGTATTCTGACTCGAAAAGAACCCTGTAATACTGGTTCTTCAAATCAACAAATATCGGTGTTACTTCATCAAAAAAATCATTTTCCTTATCATAGAACTCATCTGTGTTATCAATATCATGTCTTATATGAGCAATAGCATACTGCGTCTCATAATTAGAATACAGCTCATACCACTTTTTGTGAATTTCAAGCTGCTCTTTTCCACTGTTTGCAGCTTTTTGCTCTTCAATTAGCGCCAATATGCGCTGTTTTAACTCATCCATATCAGGACGAGCATAAATCATCTCACTAAACTTCATAATTATTTATCTCCCTTATATCTATAATATATACTGCAGATTAACAGATTCTTGGTAATCCCTCTCCCTTTAGAATACCAAGTGTTCTAAGACCTCCAATGCGGGTTGTCATGGCAAGTGTTCCTGCCTTTAAATCTCCTGCTTCTTCAACTTTTCCAATAACT
>JABUSV010000147.1 GCA_021442555.1 Pseudobutyrivibrio sp.
GGAAGCTGCTCTGCAGCAATCTTGTACATGTTAGGGATCATAAGAAGAAGACCCTGTGAAGCTGTAAATGTAGTTGTAATAGCACCTGCGCCTAATGAACCGTGTACAGCACCTGCTGCACCAGCCTCAGACTCCATCTCTACTACCTTAACCTGATTTCCGAAAATGTTCTCCAAACCTGCTGCTGACCACTGATCAACAAAGTCAGCCATTGGAGAGGATGGTGTAATAGGATAAATAGCAGCAACGTCTGTAAAAGCGTATGCAACGTGTGCAGCTGCCTGGTTACCATCCATTGATTGTTTTGCTCTTGGCATAAAACTAACCTCCTTAGATTAATTAATATGAAATGATTCGAATGCATACCATTCGAATCGAATCTCAATAAATTGAGATCCTAATGTCTGGATTGCAATGCAATCTACACTGTTATAGGACATTTATTAATTATGTGGAAACTATATAAAAAAATGCATAGTTTACCACGTAATGTCTCGCAATATCAATAATAAATCTTGTGTAAAGTTTTTTCAATATGCATATATTCAATATTGTTCATTTTGAGGTACAAAAAATAGAACTTTTTGTGTAGGCTCCCTTTTTGAGAGAGCTGTCTGATGCTAGGTATTATCGGGCGAAGACTGAGGGAGTTACTTCCTGAATCAAAAAAGAGCTGTCAGTTTCCTGACAGCCCGAAATATACATATATTATTGATCAACTGAATAGTTTGGAGCTTCCTTGGTGATATGAATATCGTGTGGGTGTGACTCCTTAAGAGATGCTGCAGAAATCTTAACGAATCTGCCTCTCTCCTGAAGCTCTGGGATTGTTGGACAACCACAGTAACCCATACCAGAACGGATACCACCGATAAGCTGAAAGATAACATCCTCAAGAGCGCCCTTGTATGCTACTCTTCCTTCGATTCCTTCTGGAACCAGCTTCTTTGCCCCCTCCTGGAAGTATCGATCCTTAGAACCATTTTCCATGGCAGCAAGGGAACCCATACCACGGTATACCTTGTACTTACGTCCCTGGAAGAGTTCGAATGTACCAGGAGCCTCATCACAGCCTGCAAACATAGAACCCATCATACATACGCTACCACCAGCAGCAAGAGCCTTGGTCATATCTCCAGAGAGCTTGATACCACCATCAGCGATAACTGGAATGCCGTATTCCTTTGCTACACTGTAGCAATCCATAATAGCAGTTACCTGAGGAACACCAATACCTGCAACTACACGTGTAGTACAGATAGAGCCAGGTCCGATACCTACCTTAACAGCATCAGCACCAGCCTCAATAAGAGCGCGGGTAGCCTCACCTGTAGCTATGTTACCTGCAATAACCTGTAAATCAGGATATGCAGCCTTAACCTTCTTAACAGCATCAATGATATTCTTTGAATGGCCGTGTGCTGAGTCCATAACGATGACATCAACATGAGCCTTAACCAAAGCATCTACTCTTTCCATCATATTGCCAGTAATACCTACGCCAGCACCACAGAGAAGACGTCCCTGCTCATCCTTTGCAGAAAGAGGATACTTAATCTGTTTTTCAATATCCTTGATAGTGATAAGACCTCTAAGCTTAAAGTCATCATCAACTATAGGAAGCTTTTCCTTGCGGCTTGCAGCAAGAATCTTCTTGGCTTCTTCAAGAGTAACTCCAACCTTGGCTGTGATAAGATTCTCTGAAGTCATTGACTCCTTAATCTTCTTGGTAAAGTCTGTCTCAAACTTAAGATCACGGTTAGTAATAATACCGATTAAGGTTCCATCTTCCTTTGTGATAGGAACACCTGAAATCTTGAACTTGCCCATAAGCGCATCAGCTTCTGCAAGTGTATTATCTGGTCCAAGTGAAAATGGATCTGTGATAACACCATTCTCTGATCTCTTAACCTTGTCTACCTCATCAGCCTGAGCTTCAATAGACATATTCTTGTGAATGATACCAATACCACCCTGTCTGGCCATAGCGATAGCCATGCGATGCTCTGTTACAGTATCCATGGCAGCACTCATCATAGGAATATTCAGTCTGATCTTCTTAGTTAAATTGGTATGAAGATCAATCATGCTAGGAACAACCTCAGAATACTGAGGAACTAATAATACGTCATCAAATGTAATGCCTTCACCGATAATGGATGCCATTAAAACAACCTCTCTTTCACCTATGTATTTCGAAAAAATGTAATTGTCATTGATTATAGTCTCGTAACCTTAAAAATGTCAACGATAGTCTGACAAATTTGCGAAACTTTACACTTTTTATAAAAAACTCTTCCATCGTGGTGAATTCTTAGTCAAAAAATGCTATACTAACCCCGGCTATTAGCCAATAACATTTGGGAGACTGTCATGCACGAATTATCTATCACCACAAAACTATTAAACAGCGCATTATCTACCTTAGAGCAGAATCATGGTTCAAGGATATTTTCCATTAATCTGGAAATTGGTGCCATGAATGATTGTGAGGACAAATGGCTTTTTAAATATTGGGATCAGCTCACCGAAGGAACAGCTGCCAAAGGTGCTGCATTAAACATCACACACAAGCCTTTTGTTTTTAAATGCAAAAACTGTGGCTTTGAGTTCGAGTTCGACCCAAAAACCACAGTTAATTGTTTTTGTACTATGTGTCAGTCATCTGAGCTTACCATGATTTCAGGCCGACAGTTTGATATAACAAGCATGGAGATTGAGTAGCCTTACTCATATCTTAATGCATCTATAGGATTAAGCTTTGCTGCCTTGTTGGCTGGATAATATCCAAAGAATATTCCAATGGCCATCGAAAAGCAAACAGCAATAAGAATACTTTGAGAGCTTATAGCTGCATCATATCCTAAAATCTTCATACCCAGCATACCCATTCCAATTCCAAGGATAATTCCTATTATTCCACCTATAATACATATTATTACTGATTCTGTAATAAACTGAAGTCTGATGGAGCCGTTGGTTGCACCAAGAGCTTTTCTTGTACCGATTTCCTTGGTTCTTTCAGTAATGGATACCAGCATAATATTCATAACTCCGATTCCACCAACCACAAGGGAAATTGCAGCTATTATTGAAAGTCCCAGTGACACACCTCCGATAAGGGTGTCTACCATATCAAGCATGGAAGCCATGCTTATGGCCATTATTTCGTAAGCATCATTGTTGGCATAAAACTTGATATTGAAATAATCCTGAGTGGTCTTGGCAAATGCCTCTCCGTCAATACCCGGTGTTGTTACAACAGTTACATAATTGAAGCCGGACGTATAATGTGTCTGATTTTGCGCAGTCAAAAGCGGAATATACAGGCTTGTTGTAATATCCTTTGTCTGACCGGAAATAATCATCTGATTTTCATATTTATACACACCAACTATATGATAATCATAGATTTTCCCATAGCACTCAACCTCTACTGTCTGGCCCAAAGCCTTTTTATTGTCTCCTTCGTAGAGATTCTCTACAAACTTGTCAGAGACTATACATACCTTTTTGCCCTTATCAAAGTCCACATCTATGAATTCTCTTCCTGCTAACAGGTCGTTGTTAAGGGATGTATATGCATCTGCATTGACTCCTTCGATGGCTACATTGGCATAATCTGCCCCCTGTCTAACAACACCATTTCCTGCGGATACGTTTAGCGCAATACCTTTTATCTTGTCAGAGTATTCCTTTTTATAATCTTCAAGCATATCAACAGTAATAAGGTCTGTATCCCTTATATCTCTTACATCATCTTCACTGTCTCTTTGAGTTACTCCAACAGTCATATCGTTGGCTCCCAAATCCATCATATTGGAGTTAACCATGGATTTGATTGAATTTCCAACAGTCATAATAGCAATAACTGATGCTATACCTATTATTATACCAAGCATGGTAAGCAGGGTTCGCATCAGGTTGGATTTCAGACCTGCCAAAGCGATGGTTATATTTTCCCAAATCAGCATTCTGTCACCTCCTCTTCGATTGCCCCCTGAGTGCTGACAGTCCTGCCTGGCTCATCACTTATGATAGAACCGTCCTTTAGAGTGATTATACGCTGAGTCTCACGGGACAGCTCTGGAGAGTGGGTGATAAGAATGATCGTCTTCCCCTGCTTCTCGTGAAGCTCATGGAAAATATCCATTATATGTCGTCCTGTTACAGAATCCAACGCTCCAGTTGGCTCATCCGCCAAAATTATTGCGGGATTGTTAGCCATGGCTCTTGCAATAGCCACTCTTTGCTTTTGTCCACCTGACAGCTCATCCGGATTGTGGTGCATTCTGTCTGTCATGCCTACCATTTCCAATAGTTCCTTGGCTCTGGCAGTTCTTTTTGACGCACTGACTCCGGCATAAAGCATCGGCAACTCTATATTTTTCAAGGCATTGGTTCTTGCAATAAGATTATATGTCTGAAAAACAAAACCAATCTTTTTATTTCGAATTGCAGAAAGCTCATTATCATGCGCCTTGATGACATCCACTCCATCGAGAACGTAATCCCCACTGGTTGGTCTGTCCAAAGCGCCAATGATATTCATTAAAGTAGATTTTCCACTTCCTGAAGCTCCTACTATGGAAACAAATTCTCCCTGCTTTACAGAAAAATCCAACCCATGCAGAACTTCAAATTCATTGGGAGTTCCTATAAAAAAACTCTTGTGTATATCTGTAAGCTTAAGCATTACATTCTCTTCCATGATAATGCCTCCTCTTACTCTTCTGTACTTACTACACTAATACTTGCCTCTGAACTAATCATGTCCATCAGTGTCTCATACTCTGAACCTGAAGATACAGCCTGTACCTTGATACCCTTCTTGATATCCTTGCCGATTACTTCTATATAATAATCTGCTTCAAGACCTGTAGTTACATCTATCTCATAGGTTGAACCATCCTCAGCCACTGCCACCAGATACTGTCTTCCGTCATCATCTTCTCGCACGCAGTCATAAGGAACGCAAAGAGCATTTTTCTTTTCTTCAATAATTATTCTTGCCTTGGCTGTCATTCCCACACGAAGCTTATCACTTGGCTTATCCAAAGTAATCTCTATTGGATATTCCACCGAAGAGCTGCCTGATGTACCCATACCCTCCAGGGCAGCAGCCTCCTTTGGCATCAATGCCACATAGCTAAGTGTACCTGCAAATTCCTCTTCTCCTGTGGAGTCGAATTTGACTACACATTTCATACCAAGCTCAATGTTTGCTATATCATACTGATCTACAGTAGCATCTATCTTGTATGCACTGGTATCAGATATGGTAAACAAAGAACCCGAGGTCTGACTGTAGATATCTCCGGCCGAAACATTAAGGCTTGTGATATAACCTGACATAGGTGCAGTAATGGCTGCATTATCCACCTGGCGCTTTCCCGATTTAATGGACACGTTGTTGGATGTAGAAGACTGTTTTTGCGATGCATTTGCAATCTCCCATGCATACTGAGCATCAGTGAGATTAGTTGATAATCCCTCAAACTTTGCTCTGGCCCTGTCATAAGCTGCCTCAACAGAATCTATATCGCCCTTGGTCATTGCCCAGTCTGGATGTTCCCTGATTACGTAACTCCACTCCTCATTGTATCTGCCTGGGTCCTCTTCCTTGTGATTATTTACATCCTGAAGGTTAACCCATGCAAGATATAAATCCTCCATTTCCTTGCCATACTGGGCATAATGCTCATCATAATCTCTTTGAGCATTGGCCAGATTTCGGCTTGTAACAACCACCTGCTGTTCTGATGAAAAATTAGCAGTATTAGCAGTTGCATAAGTCACATTGAGATTATCCTTGGCGCTTGAATCATCCATCTGTACTATTAAGTCGCCCTCGTTAACATAATCTCCCTGTTCAAAAAATACTTCTTTGACCTCTGAGCCAATCATTGATGATGAAACAGTAGCAAAATCAACAGTACTCAGTGTACCTGTTACCTTAACTTCTGTTGTCAAATCCATCTGATCAACCTGCGTCTCCAATGCTGCATTAGCCTGAGCCTGAAGCTGGGCTAACATTTCATCTGCTTTATTCTTTGCATAGATAACATATGCCGCAATCAATGCTATCACCACAATAAGAATGACCAGCTTTTTATGCTTTTTAACAAATCCCAAAGCCTTTTTCATTACAATTCTCCTTTTCAAGTTCTGCCTTTGTTGTAATGTATATTTATTAACTTATTGAACAATAACAATTTTTATAAACAAATAAAATGGTTTCCTGTTAATCTTAATAATCTTTTAAGAATTGCTTAATACCTGTCACTATATCAGACGCCATCATTCCACGTTTTCCATTGTTTAATGCTGCAATATCTCCAGCCGTACCATGTAGCATTGCTCCCACATATGCACTTGCTTCAGTTTCCATCTTTTGAGCTAAAAGTGATGCTACTATACCCGACAAAACATCGCCTGAGCCTGCCGTTGCCATCCCCTCGTTACCGGTGGTATTTATGTAACACTTTCCAGATGGAGTTCCTATAACAGTACAATGATTTTTTAGAATAATTATACAGTCATATTCTCTTGCATAATAAGTAGCGGCTTTTACCATATCTTCATTAATATCCGCTATAGTCAATCCGCAAAGACGGCTCATCTCCTTCATATGAGGAGTGATTATAAGACTGCAGTTCTTATTTGCAATAAGGCTCTTATTTTCAGCCAGTATAGTAAGAGCATCCGCATCTGCTATTACTGGTCCTGTATAGTTGTTCATGACAAAATCAACCATAGCCCAAGATATATCACAGCAAGATATTCCAGGTCCTATTAGTACCACATCAGCCCAATCAAGCATTTCTTTAAGTTGGATCCTGTCAAACTCCTTATATCCTACAGTTATTGCCTCAGGCAACTTGTCCTTTAATACGTCGGTATTATTCACATGGGTATAGACCTTAACAAGCCCTGCTCCCGTTACCATGGCAGCGTGGGCGCATAGATAGCAGGCACCATATATATCCTGACTTCCCGCTATAACAAGAAGCTTGCCACAACTTCCTTTATTGGCATCCTTTTTTCTAGGAGGAAGTGCTATCTGTACGTCCTCAGGCATGGCCTCAAAACATGTAACATCATCCTCGCAGTATATTCCTGCATCGGCCACTACCAGTCTGCCGCAGCCTTCTGCCTTGCATTTTCCTAATAGTTGTCCCCTTTTTTTATAAGAAAAAGTAACTGTTACATCTGCATGTACACCTACTCCCAATTCTCTTCCTGTATCAGCGCAATAACCTGATGGCATATCAACCGACACCACGTAGGATTTTGATTGGTTAATCCACTGGATGGCCTTGGCATACTCTCCCGTTACCTCTCTGCTAAGCCCGATGCCAAATAGGGCATCCACTATCACAGCAGGATTATCAGGAAGCTCCTTCAAAGACTTACAAAAAAGCACATCATAGCTTTTGGCGATCTCAATCTGCTGTTTTAATTCTGCGGTATATCTGCTTTCATCTCCACAGATATATACTGATACATCCTGATTTTTAAGCCTGCATAATCTGGCTATAGCTACACCATCTGCGCCGTTGTTTCCAACACCACACAGCATGACAAAAGGACCGTCGTTAAAGACAGTCCCTATTTCATCAACACAAGCCAAAGCTGCTCTTTCCATGAGAACCATGGAAGGTATCCCATGTTTTTTGATGGTGGATTCATCCGCCATTTTCATTTCTTTTGAAGTTAGAATTTTTTTCATATCATATTATCGTGTAAGCACAACCCTCTACCTTTTTACTAATATATGTACCGCTGTCCGCCCTGCTGTATGCTCCATCAAAGGTGTCATTACAGCCCGCCTGGACAAAAGTAGCACCCAGGCTTATGGATACCCTGTGTCCATACAATTCAGGAATATCCATTCCATCTATGGTAGCAAACAATCTGTCAAAAATCCTGCCTGCGGCCTCTGATTCCTGCACCTCTGAAACAAACACAACAAACTCATCTCCGCCAAGTCGCATGACAACATCAACATCTCTGAAATGTCTCATGAGAGTATTGGCAATTTGCTTTAACACAATATCACCTACCTCATGACCGAAGGTATCATTAATGTACTTGAAGCTGTCTACATCTATCAGGCAGAATATTCCCTGTCTGTCTGCAGTTATGAGCTTTCGTATTCTACTTTCTCCTCCGCGCCTGTTATAGATGCCTGTTAATGTATCTGTATCAGAATCTATACGAAGTACAACATATCTGTTTCTTACCTCTGTAAAAACAAAGCCTAAGAAGAATATACCACATATTATGGCTGAAATCTGAAAAAATCCCATGTATTCCATAATAAATGAGCTGTATGGATGCTGATTTCGACTGTCGGTGTACCATCTTTGCTGAATCTGATTGATTTTGCCTGAATTATCAAGCTTTGCTATGGCATTGTTAATGGCATCCTGTTTATCCCAGATACTACGTCCGATTCCTAAAAACAAGCGGCTATCCATAATGTCATACACCTGCATTATACCAACATAGCCCTTGCTGGCAATAAGATAATCACCTACATTCTTTCTTACTATGGCATAGTCTACAGAACCATCAACCAGAGCACTCATAACCTCAGCATAGGTGTTATATTTGACTGCATCCTGACACAAACCATATACATCTATCTGGTCCATTCCATAGGTTGCCGCAACCTTTGAATTTCTGACAGTAGCTATACTATCAACAGGCTTTTTGCCATAAATGACATATGTATCATCAGATATATTTCGAGACATTACCATCCTTGATGAATCATAATCATCCAAATTATCAAGGCCCAGCATCAAATCGGCCCTGGAATCAGCCATTGCCTGTGTAGCCTCTGATTCTGGCATCAGCTGAACCTCAACGTTCATGTTCATCTGATCAGCTATGGCATAGATTATCTCCACATCAGAGCCTATAGGTTTGCCATTATCATCCAAAAAGGAATATGGAGCAAAATATGCATCTCCTACAACTCTAAGAACTGGTCTGTCTCCCTTGTTTTTTGGTTCTATACTGTTGTTAGCTGCTTGTATTGACAGGCTTCCACCTATAAGTACAGCTACAGCCTGGGCCACTACAATAAGCATCATTCCCATGGCAAATCCAACCTGAAGCTTACTGCCTCTTTCAACCTTGTCCTTGGAGTTGAACTTAAAGCTGCTAAAGGCTACTATCAGGTAAGCCACCAACACAATCATAATAAATAGCAGTACCACCATATAAACATTATATTCTGTACTGTTTCTTATCGGGTACAAGGATTCCTTATTGACCGCCACACAAAGCTTCATTCCATTTGTCAGTCTTACTCTTGACTCATAACAGCTACTGTCAGCAATCGTTACATCATTGCCTATTATTTGATCATTAAGATTAAGAAGATATGCATATCCATCCAACACACTAATCTCTTTTACCATTCTAAAGAGATTAACCATGTTCAAATCCATACCCACTACACCTAAGGTTTTACCCTTATAAAAAATGGGTATAACATATGATATACATTCTATTCCTAATGTCTCATCCACATAGGGTTCCATCCACATGCCTTCGCCGTAAGATATTGGAAGATAATACCATCCCACATGAGCTATATCATCTTCTGAGTACTTATCCAATGGTGTAACTGTAGTTTTTGTCGGTCCAAAGTCCGTTCTGTTATACATTACACCCGCACTAGGCCCTGCTATCTCAGGACTGTATCTTAAAAAAGCTGTCTGAATAAAATCAAACTGACTCATCACGTTATAGAACATGGCTCCCATGTCTGCCACTACCTTGTCCTGCTTATCTTTGTTTGAAGCAAAATCTCCACTGGTCGAAACAGTATCCATGATTTCCTCATACATCACATTAACGATGCCCTGCATCTGCTCCATCTCACCGTTAATCAGATACGCATTTTCCTGGCAGACGGCGTCAACATAAGTAGTCATGGTGTTATTGTTTTTTTCTTGTCTTACCATCATAAGAGAGCCAATAAGCGCAACCATGATGGTAATCAATATCAGCATTATAAGAAAACCGTATGATTTGATTTTGTTCTCTTGCATCTCCATAAACGTTACTTCTTTTATTTCTTATCCAACTTCAACAGTTTAAATACATATGGTGCAATAACCAGGGCAGAAAAATAAGCCAAAAATCTCTTGAGGAAGCCACCTATATGGTCACCACACACTCCTGTTAATAATGACCCAATACCAATATAAAATACCAGTACTACAAAAATACCTACTATTGCACGAAGCACTTTTGTCTTAAGCGTTACCTTGTCTGTCGAAAACGTCACAAAATGTTTCTGAATCACGTAGCCTACCACTGAGCCTAAAAGCATTCCAAGTCCCTTAATGGTATCTGTCTGCATGGCATATGGATCAGCCAGATATATGCCATCAGCGCCCAAATCAAGCGGATACGGTTTGAGTTCAGTGTACAACACTCCCATAATCACAATTACTATAACCACCAACATCAAATATAAGTCACCATTATTATATTTTTGTGTCTTGTCCAGCACAGCGTTCATTACAAACACCATTATCACACCAACAAGACATCCTGCTATTACATCCTGTGGAGTATGTGCCCCCAGCCAGTTCCTTGCAAAAAGAGTTGCAACCATAAGAAATACAAATACTGCCACCAGCCATTTCTTATATTTTTTTACTGCAAGTGCCCAGGATGTATATATAGCGCCAGCCGATGTGGAGTGTCCGCTAGGGAAAGAATAGCCAGTGGCTGTTCCTTTGGCACAGTCTGCCACATACAGTCTTGGATCTCTAATCCATGGTCTATAGACACAGGCAGTGACCTTCATAAGACCATTAACAGCATTGGCAGAGCAAAATCCAACCAGCATTTTTGCTCCAAGCTGCCTGTTTACACACCAGAATATTACACCCATTATTACTGTAGGCAGAGCTCCACCAGCAAACTCTGATATGTAATAAATCAAGATATTAATCCAATCCGGTGCTGATTCTCTAGTACATTGTAAAAAATATAAATAATCTAAATCCATTCTATTATACCTTCCGAAACAGTGTGTTCCTTTTTTGTAATAGTATCATTTTTTCCAGTAATATACATGAACTATGTGTGAAATTTGCCACGTCAATTGTCAACCGTAATCTACATACAAATAAACTAAATACTCATCTATGTTTTAACATTATTTACACAGCTTGATGTTATAAATAGAAAGGTATATCAAAACATACTATTATGGAGACACATCAGCAATGAATAAAACCTCAACAGGCATTAGGATTACCACCATCTCTCGCATAGCGGCCCTCATTGGCGTCACATTACTAATGGTCACCTTGTATGCTCTTTATCTTATTGTTAATCGATATAATACAATGTCAAAAAGCATTGAGGTATTTATCTCCAGCCAAACAGATATTGCCTCTATTCAAAACGCATCTGATTACATGACTTCCCAAGTCAGAATGTACGTCAGTACCGGAGATAAACTCTATATGGATAACTACTTTGAAGTAGTAAATGAGTGCACCCGGGAAAAAGCATTGGAATCATTGTCAAATACATTGGATAAAGAGCAGTATTCCCAATCGTTAAAAACGGTAGAAAAGGCTTTGTCTGGTTCCAACGCCATGATGGATTATGAACTTCATGCCATGAAACTGGTATGGCAGAGTAAAAATGAAGATATGTACGGAGCACCTGATGCAGTCATCAAATATAATCTGCCTGAAATAGAAGAAGCTTTGAGCCCTGAATCAAAAGCCCAAAGAGCGTATGATCTGGTATATGGTGTGGATTATCGAATAGCCAAAAACACAATTGACCATGACATAGAGACTTCTATCGATTTCATATCAAAGGAGCTTAAACTCGATACACAAACCAGCGACACAGAGCTGCTTTCATCCATAAAAGAAGTAACCTTTGCAATAGTCATGCTTTTCCTTCTGGTAATAATTACATTTACAATAGTCGGATTTGTTATTGTAAAACCTCTGAGAATATTTGTTAATTGTATAGAAGAAGACAAACCTTTTGAGATTATTGGTTCCTATGAACTAAGATATATGGCCAAAACATACAATAATATATATGAACTTAACAAACTGCGCCAAGACCAGATGAAGTTTAAGATTGAACATGACGCTTTAACCAATGTATTTAGCAGACAAGCCTTTGAAGAAAACAAGGCTATTTTGGCCAATGACCACAAACCTATGGCACTTTTAATGATTGACGTAGATAAATTCAAAGATATAAACGATACCTATGGTCACGAAAAAGGTGATGAAGTGTTAATATACATTGCTAAGACATTAAAAGGTTCCTTTAGAGACAGTGATATTATTGCTCGAATCGGCGGCGATGAATTTGCTGTACTCATGATGAATGCAACCGAAAATGAAATACCTGCAATAGGTGCCATAATAAACCGCATCAACACCAAGCTGCAAAATCCTGATGAGATTCAAATCAAGACCTCTCTTAGTGTAGGAATTGCTTTTTCCAAGGCTGGATATCAGGACGAAATGTATATCAAGGCTGACCAGGCACTCTATACCACAAAAGAAAACGGAAGAGCAGGATACAGCATATATAAAGAATAAAACTACCTATCTTTTCATAAAAATCCTTTTAAAAAGGGCGTTTCTCCTATTAAGGAAAACGCCCTTTTAGCTATACTATAATCCACGGATGTCCTCGCCTATGTTTTTAAAATACAGATATACCGTCTTGTTGGCATCAGTGTAATCCTTGGCTGGTATCACCTGTAACAATACTCTAACCGGTTTTTCTCCATCTGTTCTGTTATAGTAGCAACAATATGCTTCATTTTCATTGGCTCTAAAATGCTGTGCTATTATTTCCTGCTCTGCTATCATTAAATATTTCTCATAATCTTCCTGACTTAAAGCTCCTCCCTCTCTCATTCTTAACAGTAAATCATCAAGCTTTCCTGATGTCCCAACTCTGTCCTTTAAATATATATCATCTGATTTCATAACCATGTATTTACCAGTTCCAAGCTCTACGGCCAGTATTGAGTTGTAAGAATCGTACATGGCGTCGTATACAGAATCGTGTACTCTTCGGTCTATTCCCTTGCTCTGATAATACGCAGCCTTGGCTGCATACATTCGCTTGTCAGCAAGCTTTGCTATATCATATATGGATTGATCGGGTGTTTCATCTATATATACGAATCCATATGATACAGAAGGAGATGACGTTTGTAAGCCGCGCCATTGTAATAATGTAGCTTCAAATTCTACTGTAATATCCTTGAAACGTTCCTTGTCTATATATAGCAGCCCTGCGAATTCATCACCGCCTATTCTAAATATTCTGCCGTATCCACCAAAGCAGTCCTTCATGCATACTGCAGCTCCCTTTAAAAGCTCATCTCCTGCCTCATGACCTTTGTCATCATTGATATTTTTTAATCCATTTAAATCCATGGACAGATAAACAAAGTTTCCTTCTGGAGCTACAACTGAATAATCTGCTATCTCATCCTCATAGGCTCTTCTGTTAAAAAGTCCTGTCATAATATCCATATTAGCTTCAGAAGAATACTTTGCAGCCTGCTTTTTTAGGAAAAGCTCACGTTGGTTAGTAACATTAAAGGAATAGATTACTATGGCACAAATTGCAAAAGCCAGCGAATATAAAGGTGCATCTACAAACAACAACTGCAGTATTCCAAACAAAAATGGAACTATTGAATACAGTAATGCATCCTTGGCTAACGGCCTGTCCTCATCTCTTACATAAATCCATTTCCATGTCGCAAAAATTATCAACACTATATAATAGGAAAAATGAAGAATAAACAGCACAGGTCTCACTGGCCCCGGGCAATAATTATGGTTGCTGTCCACAGTAAACACTTTATGAGTTATCAGGTTAGAGATTATGGTAATCATCTGACAAAATACGAGTACATATCTTATGGCATTTAGAACCATTGCCTGATTGTCATCAAGCTTCATATAAGTAAGTATGTACCCAAACCATATAAAGCATGCCAATCCCGCCATAATATGAAAAATATACGTCGCAACAGCCAGCATAGCTCCCGATACAAATACCGTCTTTGATGCTGCCAGTCCCCAAAACATATCCGCAACACAAAACAGCATAAAAAACCTAAGCATGTTGCAAAAGCCTTCATCCACTGTCTGCTGATATTCTGTAGCACAAGCTCTGTTAAGAACAATCATTATCTCAAGACAGCTAAATGCAGCGATAAATGAATAGTATAGCTCCAACTCCATATTACCTACCCAGTCTTTCTGTTTCAAAAGGTGCCTACACTCCGACTATAATAAAATGAATTATATCTTTCCCAATTCACCATTATGAGTAAAATCTGTGAAATATAATTGAATTAAATTCATATGTTGTCAATTAACTATTAATTCCATATTTTTTCACAATTAAGTATTAATATACTTTCATGTTAAGATTATTGGTTTAAGTCAATGTCACCGGGAGGAAGCATCATGGAAAACAAAGAGATTATAGACGAAGAATTATTTGAATCTAAACCAAAACTAAGCTACGCAGGAAAAACCGTAATATATACCATAATAATCAATGTATTACTTATAGCCGCTGTACTGATAAGCAGTCTTTTGATATTTTTAAAAACATATGAGTTTGCAGAAACTAATGCCCTCAATTCACAGCTTAATGAAACTCACATCTTGGCTGAAGAACTTAACACATGGGTTAGCGAATACGCTGTTCTTATGAAAGAATTGGCAAAGGATGTAGCCTATTACACCCCTAAGGAAAAGGATGCCGTTCAGGAAAGCTTCCAGAAAGCTTTATATGGACACGAAAACATCCTCTTGTATTTTGCAGTATATGAAGATAATTCATCTGTATGGAGTGATTATTGGGAGGCTCCACTTGATTACGATTACGAGGTATGTCCTTTTTACACTGAACCTCGTAAAAATAATCAGTTTACTTATGTAGAACCCGAATGGGATGTAGTATCTGAGAAAATGGTTATTATCATGGGAATGCCAGTTTTTGAT
>JABUSV010000214.1 GCA_021442555.1 Pseudobutyrivibrio sp.
AAAAAGACAGTAAATCTTGACATGAAGCAGTACGGTATGTTCCTTGCTCTTGTCGCTATATATTTGATTTTTGCAGTGCTGACAAATGGCGCAAATTTGTCACCTGCCAATATTAATAACCTTGTAATGCAAAATGGTTATGTAGTTATTCTGGCTGTAGGTATGCTGCTTTGTGTACTTACTGGTAACATCGATTTAGGTGTTGGTTCGGTTGTAGCTGTAACTGGTGCTGCGGCTGGTATTATTCTGGTAGATCTAAAAATGAATATGTGGGTTGCTATTCTGGTAGCACTTGCAATTGGTTTGTTAACAGGTATTTTCGCAGGTGTATTTATTGCCTACCTTGGTATTCCACCATTTGTAGTAACACTTGCAACCATGCTTATGGGACGTGGTCTTACCTATACATTACTTCAGGCTCAGACCAAGGGACCTCTTCCTGATAATTTTGTATTTATCGGAGCAGGCTTCCTTCCAACCTACCAGATTCCATTTGCAGGAGGAAAACTTGATCTTATAAGTATTTTTGTGGCTATAGTAGCTACAATTGCCATTATTTTAGCTGAACTTAATAGTATAAAGACAAAGAAAAAATATGGATTTGCCTTAAATCCAATGTGGCAGTTGGTAGTTAAGAATGTAGTACTTATTTTTATTGTATGGTTCTTCCTTTACAAGCTTGCTCGTTGGAATGGACTTCCATTTGTATTGTTGCTGATGGCTATTTTGGTTGGTGTGTACGCATTTATCACTACAAAGACTGTAGCAGGTCGCCAGATTTATGCATTGGGAGGAAACAGAAAGGCTGCACAGCTTTCAGGTATTGATACAAACAAGGTTTTCTTCTGGGTATACGTGAATATGGGTGTACTTAGTGCAATAGCAGGTATTGTACTTGCAGCAAGAAATGCATCAGCTACACCTAAGGCTGGTGACGGCTTTGAAATGGATGCCATCGCATCATGCTACATTGGTGGTGCGGCAGTTGCTGGTGGTGCAGGTTCAATCATGGGTGCAGTAGTTGGTGCTTTCGTAATGGGTATTCTTAACAACGGTATGTCACTTTGCGGTCTGTCAACTGATATACAAAAGATAGTTAAGGGTGCCGTATTACTTGGTGCTGTTACTGTAGATGTACTCTCAAAAAGAAAGAATGCAAAATAATTAATTAAAATGTCTAATCACAAATATATGGATATAGTCGAGGATATCAAAGCCAAGATTGGCTCTGGAGAATTAAAGCCAAAAGACAAAATCCATTCAGAAAACGAACTAAGTGAAGAATATGGTCTAAGCAGACAGACAGTAAGGCATTCCATCGCGGTGTTGGAAGAGGAAGGACTGGTCAGAAAGGTCAAGGGTAGTGGTACCTATGTGACAGATAATGCTATCACAGACAGAACTAACCGTAAGACTGTAGCTGTAATCACCACATACGTGGATGCATACATTTTCCCCAAAATGATTCAGTATATCGAAAGAGTACTGTCAGATGCAGGGTATACAGTTCAGATTAGTTTTACCAATAACAGGATCAGCAAGGAAAAGACAATTCTTACAGGTATAATAGAAAAGGATGAGGTGGCTGGCGTTATTGCAGAGGCAACCAAGAGCCATCTGCCTAATCCTAATCTAAAATATTATGAGACTCTTAAGGCAATGCATATTCCTGTAGTTTTTCTTAACAGTTATTACGAAGAGATTAAGATGCCTCACGTATCCATCAATGATGTGTTGGCTGGAAAGCTGGCTACAGAATATCTGATTAAGATGGGACATACCAAAATAGGTGGTGTCTTTAAGTTGGACGATGGCCAGGGTGTTAAGAGATATTATGGCATGCTTCAGGCTATGGAAGAAGCTGGGGTTCCTATTACAGGTAATGATGTAATATGGTTTGACACTATCGACATGAAGACCAGAGAAAATGTAGAGGATGTATTTGTAAGAATCCGAAAGCGACTTAGTTCAAGAACAGCTCTGTTGATATACAATGACGAGACGGCAATAAAACTGATTGAATTGTGCCACAAGTCAGGCATCAGAATCCCGGAGGATTTGTCCATAGTGGGAATCGATGATTCTGTAATATCAACAGATGAGAAGTCCAAGTTAACATCGGTTATTTTTCCTATAAAAGAGGTGGCTCAAAAAGCAGCCAATAACATGCTTGAACTAATTAACAATCCGAAGTTCAATGCTACATATGAGTTTGATCTTGAGATGGTGGAAAGAGATTCGGTGAAAAGAATGATATAATATGCTGGGCCCTGATATTGGGGCCCTGTTTTTGTGCTGGCATTGATTATATCTTAAATAATGTGGTAAGATGCTTGAGAATTGGATTCATAATCATTATTGATAAGAAGGCATGGTAAAATGAAAGATATCAGAGTAATTGGATTAGATTTGGATGGTACACTTACTACCTCTGAGAAAAAGATTACATCTCATACAAAGGAAGTAATAAGACGAGCTATTGTAGAAAAGGACGTAAAGATAGTACTTGCCTCAGGCAGACCGGTGGTGGGGATAGTACATGTTGCAAAGGAGCTTGAATTAGATAAATTAGGTGGCTACATATTGGCCTATAATGGAGGAGAAATCCTTGATGCCAAAACCATGGAAGTGATAGATTCAACCTATCTTGATAAAAGCACTTATGAGACTATTTGCGATGTATACAAGAAGTTTCCAGGAGTATCTGCTCTTACTTATGAGGATAATGAGATTCTTACAGCTTTTCCTGAGAATAAGTATGTAGCAGAGGAAGTCAGATGCTGTAATGTGGGAGTTAGAAAGGCAAATGACCTCTATGAGAGAGTTAAAGAAAGGGATTTACCTAAGTTTTTAGAGGTAGGCGCTCCAGAACTCCTTCCTCCTGTGAAGGATTATTTAGAGCCATTAATTGGTGACAAGGCAGATGTATTTTTTTCATGTCCCTTCTTTTTGGAATGTGTGCCAAAGGGGATTGAGAAGGGCTCAAAACTGGCCACTCTCACAAAAAAGCTTGGGTTTACAACTGATAACCTCATGGTCTGTGGTGATGCGCCTAACGACATCACCATGCTTCAGACTGCAGGTCTTGGTGTAGCCATGGCTAATGGCTATGATGAGGTAAAGGCAGTAGCAGATTACATAACTCTAACCAATGATGAGGACGGTGTTGCTGCAGCTATTGAAAAGTTTGCTTTGGGACTGTAATCTACTGATTGGCCTGGTCTAAAAGCTGCTCTAACAGAATAAGATTATCGTTAGAATGCTCTAATTCTCTTGAGTATTTATATATGATTTCAGAAGCCTCTTTTTTTGAGAGGCTTTTTTTATTTTCAAGCCATTTACCAAATAGGAGATATTCTATCAGCTGTGTGTTAAATATTGCCTGCTGACCCTGTGCATATACATAATCGTCATATATTGAACCGCAGAAATATGTATATATAAAATAATAGCAAAGGTTGGTTTTTAGAAGCTCGAGACAGGGAATGCTGTTTCTAAACTCTGTCATGGCAGCGGTGTCAGCAAGAGCAACAAGCCCCTCGATGGAACGAGTCCATTGGATGAAACCGTCTCTTAGAGGCTCCAGCGTTCTAAAGGTTACAAAGGCTTCAAGAGAAGACAACTGATAGCCTGATGATTGAGATATCAACTTTGGTGCATTTTCATCGCAATTTGCCCACTGGCCAAAGTCCAAGTGCTCCTGGACATCCACAAGTACACTGTGGATTCCTGCGCATTTTCGCTCAAAGGGTACATTGTTTGATTTAAGACACTGGAAAAATAATTGTCTTAAATCGATAAGCTTGTTATATACCAGTTCATTAAAATCAGGATAATCATCATTATCGGACACAACGTCGGATTCTTCTGCAAATGATATTGTCTCAGATAATGCTACAAAATCCTCAGCCACTGCAGGGCAGGATATGGATAGGGAATATTCTCTGACTCCTGGGAATTCTTCCATGTGTCTTGGGTATTTATCGCAGGTCATGCACAGAGTCTCTTCTCCCAAGGTACGCTGAAGCTGACACAGTCCATCTTCTCTTAAAAAACTGCAATCCCCATTTTCACGTCTGATAAAGGTATTAAGGGTCCAGTCTATCTTGTTGTTAAACAATTCAAAGTTGGTATCCTTTAACAGAGCATATTTTTCTAAGGAGGCATCATCTATCTCTATCATCCATCCGCTACAGCAGGTGTCAGGACATTGTCCTGCTGTACATGTAAAGCTGTTGTAGTTGCCAAGGTATCGTCTAATCATAAGTTACATTACCATTCGTATTTTTTTACTTCACAGTTTTTGATGCCAAAAGCTGCATAATCATCGTTTGTAAGATCATTAAAATAAGAGTGAACAGCTCTTGCAATGCCGTTGTGGGCAACAAGAATATAGGTGTGCTCAGAGTCCGACAGTACGTCGTCTAATACATTGTATATTCGCTGGCACAGCTTTAACATGGATTCTCCGCCCTCATAGTTTGTAGCAAACTGCTTTTTGGATTCCTGAAATCTGGCGCCATCTCTTGGGGTGCCTTCGTAAACACCAAAATGCTGCTCTATAAGACGAGGCTCTTCCCTGGCCATAATACCTGTTACCTCTGAGATAATAAGCGCTGTGTCTCTGGCGCGGCTTAGAGGTGAATAGATGATATAATCAGCTTTTATGTTTTGTCTTAGGATCTCATTGGCTGTGTCGTATGCCTGCTGACGTCCAACATCAGTAAGAGGGCTGTCGGTGGCTCCACATATTTTGTTTTCTACATTCCAAACGGTCTGGCCGTGTCTTACAAAGTATAAATGTGACATATGTTTTATCCTTCTTTCTAATATTCCCATGATTATATCATATACTAATGCAAAGATTGTAATGGATTAGAATAGACATCTATTCTAATTTTATAAAAATTCTACTATAATAGGACTGTATGTTTTGGATTACAGCCAATTCTTTTATGTAAGGAGATATATCGGATGAGAATCGGAACAGGATATGACGTTCATAGATTAGTAGAGGGACGAAAGCTGATAATAGGTGGAGTTGATATACCACACACCTTGGGTTTGTTAGGCCACTCTGATGCTGACGTTTTGCTGCATGCTATTATGGATGCAGTGCTTGGAGCTGCAGCATTAGGAGATATAGGCAAACATTTTCCAGATACTGACGAAAAATATAAAGGAGCTGATTCAATCAAGCTCATGGAACATGTAAGAGAGCTTGTAGCAGATGCAGGATATATAGTTGGTAACGTAGATGCAACAGTTATTGCTCAAAAACCAAAGCTTAGACCTTTTATTCCACAGATGGAAGAAAATATAGCCAAAGCTCTTGGGATTGATGTATCTCAGGTAAATGTCAAGGCTACCACAGAAGAACACCTGGGCTTTACTGGAAGAGAGGAAGGTATATCATCTCAGGCGATTTGTCTTCTTTATGACTTGTATAATAGCTCTAATATGGTATATGATAGCGGGGTAAATGCTACTGCAGGCAAATGTGAAAGCTGTGGTGGATGTAAAAAAGAAAGCTAGGAGTTTTGTTTCAATGAATAACAATTTTAGAATTTACAATACAGCCTCTCGTCAGGTTGAGACTATAGTACCTAACGAGGCAGGCAAGATTGCCATGTATACCTGTGGCCCTACAGTATATCACTATGCGCACATCGGCAATATACGTACATATATTATGCAGGATGCTCTTGTTAAAGCCTTGGAGTATGTGGGATATGATGTTAAGCGTGTAATGAATATTACAGATGTAGGACATCTTTCCAGCGATGGAGATACTGGCGAAGACAAGATGGTCAAGGGCGCACAGCGCGAAAATAAGACTGTTATGGAGATAGCAAAATATTACACTGATGCATTCTTCAATGATTTTGATGCTGTAGGAAATAAAAGACCTGATGTTATAGAACCAGCCACCAACTGTATTCCAGAATTTATTCACATGGTGGAGGTATTATTGGAAAAAGGCTATGCATACCTTGCCGGTGGAAATGTCTATTTTGATACATCAAAGCTTGATGATTACTATGTATTTTCTTCAGCAGTAGAAAAAGAAGCTCTTCAGATAGGTGTAAGAGATGACGTTGAAGCTGATGATAATAAGAAAAATGCTACAGACTTTGTATTGTGGTTTACCAAATCAAAGTTTGAAGATCAGGCTCTGAAGTGGGACAGCCCATGGGGCGTAGGATATCCGGGATGGCATATTGAGTGTTCATGCATATCCATGAAGCACTTAGGAGAATATATGGATATTCACTGTGGTGGTGTGGATAATATTTTTCCACACCATACCAACGAAATAGCCCAGTCAGAGGCTTATCTGGGACATAAATGGTGCAATTACTGGTTCCACAGTAATCACCTTAATGATCAGTCAGGAAAGATGTCCAAATCAAAGGGTGCAGTGCTTACAGTATCTGTTCTCAAGGACAAGGGCTACAATCCTCTTGTGTACAGATTCTTCTGTTTACAGTCACATTATCGCAAGCCACTTGTGTTCTCATATGAGAATCTTGACAATACAGTAGCAGCATATAACAAGCTTGTTAAAAAGATTGCCGAGCTTAAGAATGATGGAACAAAGGATGATGCTGTTGTAGCAGCATATCATGACAAGTTTGCTGATTGTATTACAGATGACCTTAATACCTCTAATGCAATCACATTATTATATGAGGTACTCAAGGATGGCTGTTCAGATGCCACCAAGCTTGCTGTTATTGCAGATTTTGACAGGGTTCTTAGTCTTGATTTGATTAATGCAGCTACAGCTTCAAAGGAAGAGGCAACAGAGGTTGATTCCGAACTTGAGGCTTATGTTTTAGATGCCATAGCACGTCGTGCCAATGCCAAGAAGGCTAAGGATTTTGCAACAGCAGATGCCATCAGAGACGAGCTGTTGAACAAGGGAATTGAGATTAAGGATACCAGAGAAGGAGTTCAATGGAAAAAGCTCTAAATTCTTATCTAAATGAAAAGTTTGACCTGCCCGGGCAGGATATTCGGACCTATTCTCCACTTACGTTGGCCTACATCGGTGATGCGGTGTTTGATGTAATTGTCAGATCCATACTTGTTAACAAGGGCAATACTGCTGTTAACAAGCTTCACAAGAGAGCTACATCTGTTGTTAATGCCAGGATGCAATCTCAGATTGCCATGGCTATTATGGAAGAACTGACACCGGAGGAGAAGGATATTTTTCGAAGAGGCCGTAATTCCAAGCCACATACCAAGGCTAAGAATGCTTCTACCATGGAATATCTAGAGGCTACGGGCTTGGAAGCGCTGGTAGGATATCTCTATCTTAGGGATGATATGAATCGCATTTGTGAGCTTATTAAGCTGGGAATAGAACAATCTCAGGTAGAATTATAAGAGGATTTTATGGAAGAAAATAGAGAAAGTCGAATTATAGAAGGACGTAATGCTGTGCTTGAGGCCTTTCGTTCAGGAAAGACCATTGACAGACTTTTCGTATTAGAGGGCTGCAAGGATGGTCCTGTGCAGACCATTATCAGGGAAGCGGATAAGCATAAGGATACGGTAGTCTCCTTTGTAAAAAAAGAACGCTTGGACCAGATATCTCAGACGGGTAAGCATCAGGGAGTTATTGCATATGGTGCAGTCTATGACTATGCTGATATAGAAGATATCATGGAAAAAGCTGCAGCAAAGAACGAGGATCCATTTATCATTTTTCTTGACAATATTGAGGACCCTCACAACTTAGGCGCTATCATTCGTACAGCCAATCTTTGCGGTGCCCATGGAGTTGTTATTCCAAAGCATAGAGCAGTAGGTCTTACAGCTACAGTTGCCAAAGCTTCTGCCGGTGCTATTAACTATACTCCTGTAGCCAAGGTTACCAATATCACCAAGACCATGGAACAACTGAAAAAGGACGGCATGTGGTTTGTATGTGCAGATATGGGTGGCACCACTATGTACGACCTTAATCTTACTGGACCAATAGGCCTTGTTATTGGCAATGAGGGCAATGGTGTGTCTGATTTGGTAAAAAAGAACTGTGATATGATTGCATCTATTCCAATGTCAGGAGACATTGATTCACTCAATGCTTCTGTTGCCTGTGGTGTACTTGCATATGAGATAGTGAGACAGAGAATTGCAAAATTACGATAAGTTTAAAGACGAGCAGCTGGTTGCCCTGTACAGAGAGGGCGACACAGCTGTTTTGAATTATATATGTGAAAAATATAAGCCTCTGGTGTTAAAGATTGCAAAGCCTTTGTATCTGGTAGGAGGAGAGACTGATGACCTGTTGCAGGAGGGGATGATAGGCTTATTTGGGGCTATCTGCGATTATGATCTGGAACAAAGTGTATCATTTTATCATTTTGCCAATCTGTGCATCAAAAGACAGATAATGAAGGCAATAGAAGCCAGCAATACCAAGAAAAATGCTCCTTTGAATGGCTATGTCAGCATATATGAGGAGGCTGAGGATTCCGGTGAGGAGCTTTTTGCTGTAGGTACAGATCTTTCAGAGGTGTTTGCTGAGGCTGAAAATACTGCCAATCGCCTCAACAATTTGTACAATGCACTTAGTTCCATGGAGCGTAAGGTTTTTGAACTTTACATGGAGGGACTTGATTACAGAGAAATAGCTCAGCGTCTAAACAAGGATGCCAAGTCCATAGACAATACTTTGACTCGCATCAGACAGAAAGCGAAAAAAATATAATGGAAAATCTTAAGATAATAGCTCACATACACACTGGTTTTAACCAGAAGTTCGGTATTCCAAGACAAAGCGGAATAGTGGACAGTGCTGTGGGCTATATTGTTTTTGAAAAAGAATACAAAGATCCAAAGCTGTTGGAGGGTATAGAAGGATTCGACTATCTGTGGTTGTTGTGGGGTTTTTCCAAGAGCAAGGATAACAAGTTCACAGCGACTGTGCGTCCACCAAGACTTGGTGGCAAGGTACATATGGGAGTGTTTGCCACAAGAGCACCCTATAGACCTAATAATATAGGTTTGTCTTCGGTAAAGCTTATTTCTGTTGATTTGAACACATCAAAAGGTCCTGTGCTTACTGTGGGCGGTGTAGATATGTTAGATGGCACCCCAATATATGACATCAAACCGTATTTACCCTATGTAGATAGCCATGAAAATGCCAGAGGCGGTTTTTCGGATGATGTAAAAGCATATATTCCAGTGGAAGACAAAGATGGGATACTGGAATATGTTCCAGAAGCAGAACGAGACACTATCATCAAACTTTTAGAGCAGGATCCTCGACCTGCCTATGATGTTAACAGGAACAGAAGCTACAGGATGTCGTATGGTATATATGACGTGGAGTTTATTGCAGACAATAATCTAATAAAAGTTACAAATTTGACAGTCGGGGCACTTGATAATTAAATATATTGTGAATATAATGAATTTAGTGAATTTTATTTACAATTTGGAGGATTTATTATGAAAAATACTATAGGCGCAGGTAGCGGCTCGCCTGTAAGTGCTGTATCACAAGCCACAAAGGATATTATTGACCCATCAGTGATTATGTTTATTTGCTCATATGATGCATGTGAGGAGACATCAAAGCTTTTGGCTGAAAAGTATCCTGAGGCTCAGATTATGGGACTTATTGGTACAGGAATTGCCAATGGCAAGTCAGATGGTTCTTATCTGTATGTTACAGCTTTGTACAATGATGCCAAGGTGGTGTGTGGTGTTATTCCCAATGTTTCAGTTTGTCCTGTTTTTTACATGAAAAAAATAGACGAACAGCTTACCTCTATTGGGGCAAAGGGAGATAATACAGTAGTATATGAGTTTACTACAGGAAACGAGGAGGTACTTGTTTCAAGTCTTAATGCAACCTTAAGCAGAAAAGGAATATCTCTTATTGGTGGAACTGTATTTGGAGCACCAGAGGGCAAGGCCTCTGTTGTTGCATACAATGGCAAGGTGTATGAGGATGCCTGCGTGTATGCAATCATCAAGAATAATGCTGGTAAAGTTAAGGTGTATAAGGAAAACATATATCAGAAAGGGGATAGACCTTATCACTATGCAACCAAGGTTAATGTAGAAAACCGTGCGTTATGCGAATTGGATGGCTTAAACGCTGCTGACGTATACAGCAGAGAGCTTGGTATTAACAAGAATCAGATTACAGATAATGTATTTGAGAATCCAATGGGACGTGTAGTTGGAGATGAAGTATTTATTTCTTCAATGAAAAATGTTAATTCCAAAGGCGAAATCGAAAACTATAAAGTAATAAACCGTAATGACTGCATACAGATTCTTGAATTAGGCAATTATGAAGAGATAGAAGCAAGGACAAGAGAAATGATAATGCATGACTTTTCAAAGATTTCACTGGTCCTTTCTGTAGATTGTGTATACAGATATCTGATGTACAGTAACAAGCGATATTTTAATACATACATTAGTGATATGGCTCGTCTTGGCAATCACTTTGGAATAGTAGGTGGCGGAGAGCAGTATAACAATCAACATGTTAATCAGACAATGGTTTGTGCAGTGTTTGAATAGGAAGGCAGGTATATATTATGGGATTATTCGGGAAAAAAGCAGAAGTACAGGAAGAACAGGTAGTTGTTGATAATACCAAGGAAGTGCAAAAGGAAGTAATAGATGCTTTTGGCTTTATGAACGAGTTTATTGGCAAAAAGACAGAGGAGCTTTTAGAAGAAGAAGCAAAGTGTATTAAGGGATTTGACAGGGTTCAGGAATCATACGGTACAGTTATGAATTCTCAGAGCTCAACCATAACATCTATTCAGGAGATTACTGAAGAGTTCATGAAGATAGAGGAAGTATCAAATGAGTTTGAGACTTCTGTAAATGGGGTTACAAGCATTACGTTGGAATCACAGGAGAATCTTATGACTCTCAAGGAGTGCTCTGATGATGTTGCAAAGCAGTTTGCACAAATTGAGGCTATTCATTCTGAGTTTAAAAAGGATTTTGATGCAATTCAGGAAATCATGGGTTCCATCGTTGGAATTGCAAACCAGACCAACCTTTTATCATTGAATGCATCTATTGAGGCTGCAAGAGCAGGAGAGATGGGACGTGGTTTTGCAGTAGTTGCGGAAGAGGTTAACAAGCTTTCAGTTGATATCAAGGAGCTTGTGGTGCAGGTTAACTCAAACATAGCCGTACTTTTGGCTAACTCCAACAGATTAAATGATTCTATCGTAGATGCCCAGAAGGCTCTTGAAAAATCAGATACTCAGGTAGAATCAACAAGACAGGATTTTGAAAATATCGCCAACAGCTTAGAGGAAGTAAAGGCAACCAACGAAAATATCAAGACTATTCTTGGCAACTGTACAGGAACCATGAAGTCTCTTAGTAATGAAATAGAAGGCAACCAGCAGGAATACGCAGAGGTTATGAATGACATAGACGACCTCAAGAGTCTGATGACAGGCAAGGGATTTTTGTACGAGGATATCAACAATATGTTAGTACAGACCAAGCCATTAGCTAAGATGGTAGAAAAATAACTTTTGCGTTGAAAAAAGTTGATGGTAGGAATAGAGCTTTTAGTTGAAGCAATCTAAAGGCTCTATTTTTTTATATAATAAACTCTAATATGGAAGTTAAAATACCACACTCTAGAAGTGTTAGTATCTATGAAAAGGTTATCGTCGGAAGTGATGATAGCCTTTTTTACTAGATCATTATAATGGGAAAGGTTCTGATGGTTTCGCGCAAACATGTATTGATAAATAATATGTATAAACAAACATAATATGACATAAAACACATAATTATACATAATATAACATAAAACGCATAATCGTGCATAAATTGACATAATACAACATAAAACCTATAATTCTACATAAAGTAACATATTTTCATTTATACAGGAGTTAACAATGAGACGATATGAGGACAACCCATTTTCAACAGTGTTTGGAAGCAAGCCAGAGCTTTTTGTTTTAAGTCCGGGTGATAATGTTGTAGAAAATGTAACAAATAGACTAAAAAGGGATAAGACCTCGGAAAATGTGTTTATGCTCTATGGTACAAGAGGTACTGGCAAGACTGTCACTTTATCTGCTATAGAGGAGAATATAGAAAAGGATGACAGATTTATAGTAGTTGACCTCAATTCCAAGGGGTTGCTGATGGAGGAACTGGTGGCAAAGCTGTATGATCTTAGTCAGTATGACTATCTGAGAAAATTTTTTTCAACAAGCATTAATCTGAGTGCTTTCGGAATAGGCATCAATCTTGCGGCAATACCACCGGCTGCCAGTCTTGAAGCGGCTTTTATTAAGATATTGGATATTATTAAATCAAAAAATCACAGGCTGCTCATTGTGATAGATGAGGCGTCTAAGACAAAAGAAATGATGAAGTTTGCTGCTACATTTAATCTTGCCAGCAGAAAAGGATACCCTGTTTATATGTTAATGACAGGTCTTCCTGACAATATTAGCAAACTGGAAGACGTCGAAGACCTTACTTTTTTAAGAAGGGCGGAGCATATCAATATGCAGCCACTTAACAGGTCTATTATGTTATATGAGTACATGGATGTACTGGATATCAGGGATACAGAGGCTGTTAAGCTGGTTAACCTGACCAAGGGGTATCCTTATGCATACCAGGTGTTGGGAAAGCTGTTGTGGGATGAACCAGTCAGAGAATTATCAGATAAGGTGATTAGAGATTTTGATTTATACATGGCTTGCAATGTGTATGATAAGCTATGGGAATCATTGAGCGGTAAGGAGAGATGGTATCTGTGTCATATGGCTAATATTGAAAAAGATATTATTGATGTAAAGGAGTTATTGGGTCTTTTGTTGGAACAGCACAGTAATTTTTCAAGATATAGAGAATCATTAATTAAAGCTGGTATACTTAGAAGCGAGGACAGAGGAAAAATAGAATTTGCTCTTCCTAGATTTGGTAATTTTGTTAAACGTCAAATGCTGCTGTTTTCTTTAAATGCAGGCAATAATTATGGATTAAATGGATAAGAATCAAAGATATTATGTAGCCATAGACTTAAAGTCTTTTTATGCCTCGGTAGAGTGCGTGGAAAGAGGATTAGATCCCTTAAATACCAACCTGGTAGTGGCAGATGCTTCAAGAACGGAAAAGACAATTTGTCTTGCGGTATCTCCAAGTCTCAAGGCTTATGGGATATCTGGTCGTGCCAGACTTTTTGAGGTGGTATCAAAAGTAAGAGAAGTTAATATTGAAAGAGCAAAAGCGGCCGGTGTAAAGGAGCTTACTAAAAAATCTACAGTAGGGTCTGAACTGAAGGATGATGCCAGCCTGGCAGTGGATTATATAGTCGCAAAGCCAAGAATGGCGTTGTATATGGATTACAGTACCAAAATATTTGATATTTACCTCAAATATGTAGCTGCAGAGGATATGCACGTTTACTCTGTTGATGAGGTATTCATCGATGTCACGGCATATCTTAACACCTTCAGGACTACACCTGAGGCGTTTGCCATGAAGATGATTCTGGATGTTTATAACAGTACAGGAATCACTGCTACAGCAGGAATAGGAACCAATATGTACCTTGCAAAAATTGCCATGGATATTGAGGCAAAGCATATGCCTGCTGATGAAAACGGCGTGCGTATGGCATTTTTGGACGAAAAACTCTATCGAAAAAAGCTCTGGAATCACCATCCAATTACAGACTTTTGGAGAGTTGGTGCAGGTACAGCAAAAAAGCTGTATGCCAATGGAATGTATACAATGGGAGATATAGCCAGATGCTCTCTTGGCAGTAAGGGAGATTTTTATAATGAAGACTTGTTGTATAAGCTGTTTGGTGTAAACGCGGAGCTGCTTATTGATCATGCCTGGGGATGGGAGCCTGTTTTAATAAAAGATATTACGGATTATGCTCCAGAGGTAAAGAGTCTATCCACGGGCCAGGTGTTACATTGCCCATATGATGCAGTTTCCTGCAGGCTAATAGTAAAAGAGATGACAGACCTTCTGGTACTTGATCTGGTGAGAAAAAAAATGACAACAGACCAGATTGTACTTACGTTAGGGTATGATATTGATAACCTCAAGGATCCCAAAATCAGCCAGCTGTATAAGGGACCTGTGGTAAAGGATCATTACGGAAGACTGATTCCAGAACATTCGCATGGTACAATCAATCTGCCAGAGCACACATCATCCACAAAGATGATTATGGAGGCAGTCTTACAGTTATATGACAGAATAGTTAATCCCAAGCTTTTGATAAGACGTGTTAACGTTGCGGCAGCCCATACTTTGTCAGAGGATGCCATAAACAAGAAAAAAGAGTTCGTTCAGATGGATCTTTTTACAGATTATGCTGCTGAAGAAGCAAGAATCGCGGCAAAGGAAGCAGAGGAGAAAAAAGAAAAAAGTATCCAACATGCTATTTTAAATCTCCAGGATAAATATGGGAAAAATGCTGTATTAAAGGGTATGAATCTTGAAGAAGGAGCTCAGACAATTGCAAGAAATGGTCAGATTGGTGGACACAAAGCATAGATTTATTGGAGTTATAAGTTATGGATTATTACAAGGATGCTAATCGTTATGACGATATAATTGACCTTCCTCATCATCAGTCAAATGTGCATCCACATATGTCAATACATGACAGGGCTGCTCAGTTCAACCCCTTTGCTGCCTTGACTGGACACAAGGAGGCTATAGATGAGACGGCGCAGCTTAATGCATTAAGGCCAGAGTACGAAGAATTAGATGATTATGGAATTTAATCCAGGTCTTTTTCATTTACAACATCAACAGCGATGATGTCTTTGGTAGCTTTGTTTACCTTGTGGACAATGCCAAGCTCAGAAATGCCA
>JABUSV010000074.1 GCA_021442555.1 Pseudobutyrivibrio sp.
AAACCATCAGCAATTATCAGCATTCCATCACCTTTGTCATTGGTGATTTTAGCATATCTTACGTCCATTTTAAAGCCACATTCCTGTGGGAACAGATATTTAGCCATATTGTCTTTTACTTTATTTTTATACACCCCAACCTTGGCATGACATCTGTCAGTATAGGTCTCATCTGGACCCTTTCCGTACCATTCCAGATTGTCATAGTCTGCATCCAACACCAGCATCATTGACAGCTCAGGCAATTCGCCCAACATATCTGATTTTTCAAGTGTAAGCGTTGTTTCGATAGTTCCGTCAGGATAAACTTTATATCTTACCTGACATTCTGAATTAGGATTTGTCGCCAATCCATACTTAAAACCTATAACAAAAGCATCTGCCTCAAAGCCTGTGTCTGCCAATACATCTGCATTAGGAAACAGATATTCTGAAGCAACCTTCCATGCTCCTGCTCTAAGAGGAAGCCTGTTTCCCAAATCATTCTCTATCATTGGTCTCCAGAAGTTTGGTTTTACAGTCTTTTTCAGAAGCTCTTTACCGTTTTTCTTGTAGGATACCAATCCTTTTCCTGTATCTGAGAACAGAACCTCAAAATCTTCTCCCTTAACCCCAATATTTTGGAATCCCTTTATTACTCTAAGAGATGGTTTTTTCTCAGATGCAAGTGAAAACGATCCATATACGGTCTGTCCGTAAGCAACCTCATGTCCTTTGATTGCCCATATCTCATCTTCTCTTAATCTGAAAGACAGTGTAACTACATACTCATCATCATCAGGAATATTAATATCCAAATTGATATCCCGACTAGATAGTGGTTCTACTGAGATTGTCATTTTATCAGAATAAACTGTTACACCATATCTATCTACAGTAAGAAATGCGTCATATTTGTCTGTATTAATAAACAGATTGTTATTTACAATGTGCGCTGTCTTATCCTTGATATCTATTTTGATATTCTGATACAGATACTTTACTTCCTGCATCTTAGGCGATGGTTCTCTGTCCTTACCATAGCAGATTCCATTGCCTGAAAAACTATAATCGCATGGTCTGTCATCGAAATCTCCACCATACCCCTGGAACTCTACCCCATATCTGTCATGGGTTGTAATAGACTGGTCTATATAGTCCCAAATAAATCCACCCTGGAATAATGGTTCTTCATAGGCAAGCTCGGTATATTTGTGCATTGCACCACATGAATTACCCATTGCATGAGCATATTCACAGTTAATATATGGCTTATCCTTATGTGAAGCTAACCATTCTTTTATCTCTGTTACCGGAGCATACATTGTACTCTCAACATCTGATGTGTTTGGATATCTTCTATCATTATACACACCCTCATAATGTACTATACGTGTGTCATCCCACTGATGGAATGCATCATGCATTGCCATGAGATTGCTTCCACCAAATGCTTCATTTCCACATGACCAGATAAGAACACAAGGATGGTTCTTGTCTCTTTCGTACATACTGTGAGCACGATCTAAGACATTTTCTCTGAATTCTGGTCTATCTCCAGGTACAGCATAGGTCTCTGGTACCAGTTTCTTATCTCTAATAGGAGTCTGCCAGGTTCCATGGGTCTCCAGATTAGTTTCATCTATTACATAGATACCAAATATATCGCACAATCTGTAGAATATACTCTGATTTGGATAGTGACTGCATCTTATGGCATTGATATTGTTTTGTTTACAGGTAATGATATCCTTTAGAATATCATCGAATCCAAGACATCTTCCATGTTCTGACGAGAATTCATGTCTATTGGTTCCCTTGAAAACGATACGTTTTCCATTAATCTGCATTACAGAATCAATTATCTCAAAACTCCTAAAGCCGATTTTTTCTCTTATAACCTCGGACAATCTGCCATTTGAGGTCTTAAGAATTAATCCCAAATCAAAGAGATAAGGATCCTCTGCACTCCATAGTCTAGGATTTCTAACATGAATATCATAGTGATTTACACCACTTTTAACATCCATTTTCCCAAGAAGCTCTGTGTCCTCGTCGGATAATATCACAGATAGCTTACCCTCTCCAACAATATCCATATCTATGGACAATGTTGCTTCATCAAAACTATCGTTGAGAAGTGTTTTGATTTTAAGATCCCTTACATGAACCTGTGGCACCATGTATATATATACTTCTCTGAATATACCTGAAAATCTAAAGAAATCCTGATCCTCACACCAACTGCCAGAAGTCCATTTAAACACCTGTACTGCCAGCTTGTTATCTTTTTCCCTGACAAAATCAGTAATATCAAACTCTGATGGCGTAAACGAATCCTCACTATAACCCACATATTTGCCATTTAGCCAAAGAGCAAAGCCGCTTTCCACACCTTGAAAAGAAATACAGACTTTCTGTCCTGCCATGTTTTCTGGCAAATCAAATCTCTTCACATAACTTCCAACCGGGTTATACTCCATGGGAATATCTCCTGGATGAATCTCTTCCTTGCCATCCCATGGATACTGGGTGTTTACATATTGAATTCCGTCATAGCCTGCCATCTGAATATGGCAAGGTACCTTAATATCATCCCATGTACTGCAATCACAAGACTCTTCATAAAATCCAGGAATCGCCATATCATAATTTTTTGCAAACGAAAACTTCCAGATACCATTTAAAGAGTATCTGTATGCAGATTCATCTCCATATACCGAATCCAGATTGTCAAAATACTGATGATCAGAATGTGCTGGTAATCTGTTTTCCTGAAACACTTCAGGATTTCTTACTATATTGTAATTAAATTCTGACATATTAATGTCTCCTAAATATTAATTACTTAACTGCACCTGTAATTCCTTCTGCAAACTGCTTCTGAAGAACAAAGAAGATTATCATAGTAGGAATAGAGCAGAAAAGTACGCCCATCATTAACATTCCATAGTCTACAGTATATCCTGCAGCCATATTTGCAATAAACATAGGCATTGTCTGTGCTCTGTTATCTGCCATAACTACCTTTGGCCACATATACGCATTCCATGAATTCATGAAGCAGATAACACCAGCTGCAGCATAAGTTGACTTTTGTACAGGCAAATACATTTTAAAGAAAATCTTCCACTCAGGGAGGCCATCTATACGTGCAGCTTCCATAATATCTGGTGGGAAGTTTCTTGAATTCTGTCTAAACATCATAATCATAAATGGAGTTGAAATAGCAGGAAGAACAAAACCACCTACTGAGTTCAAGAGTCCCATCTTAGACATCATTGTAAACAAAGGTACAAGTGTTGCTACCTGCGGTACCATCATGGCAAGAAGAAGTATTCCAAAAAGTCTGTCCTTGTATTTGTCATGATATAACTCAAAACCATAACCTGCCAAAGAGCAGATAAACAGACATATCAGAGTCTGTGCAATGGAGTATACGAATGAATTTCTTAGTGAATCCCAAAGTCTTGCTCCATCCTGTCCTGACTTAAGCAAATTTTGAAAGTTTATAACTGTATCATGTCCAAATGAAATAACTCCTCTGGCAACATCTACTGTATTGTTGGTAGCAGCTGTAATCATCCAGTAAAATGGAAATACTGAGATAAATGCCCAAAATATAAGAAAAATATATGTAGGAATCAGCCTACGCTGTATCATGGATCTATTCTTTTTCTTAGTCACGTGTATCACCTACTTTCAGATTAATAACAGCTAATATAGCAACTAAAATAAATACAACGAAACATAAAGCTGAAGTATAACCAAAGTTTCCAACGCCCTGTCCAAAGGACTGGTTATAAATATAGTGTGACATTGTCATTGTTGCTCCTGCTGGACCACCCTTTGTAAGGTTTACAGACTCATCGAACAACTGCAATGTACCATTTATAGACATAATAAATGTCATTACTATAGTTGGCTTTAAAAGTGGAACGGTAATGTTCCAAAAAGTCTTCCAACCATTTGCTCCATCTATTTTTGCAGCCTCATATACTGAATATTCAATATTCTGAAGACCCGCCAAATAGAATACCATATTATATCCTGTCCATCTCCAGATAAGAGCAAGAATAATGACAAGCTTTGCAGACCATGGTGTTCCAAGGAAATTAAAGTTCTCCTTTAAGATACCAAGGTTAACAAGTATTGTGTTGAATAATCCCTGTGTAGCAAACATTGACTTGAAAATAAGCGAATACGATACAAGTGAAGTTGCACAAGGTAAGAAAATACAGGTTCTAAAGAAACCTTTGAACTTAAGGTCCTTGTTGTTGAGAAGCTGTGCTAACAGAATAGCCAGTATCAACATAATAGGTACCTGAATTATAAGATACAGGAAGGTGTTCTTCATGGCCTGAATGAACATCGTATCCTGAAGCATTCGAGTATAATTTACAAATAATGGGTCAGCCCAGTGGATGTTAACACCCTTTCCTGACTTAAATGAAGTTAAAAAGGCCTGTATCATAGGCCAAAAGCTCATAACAAAAATTAGTAATGTAGCTGGGGTAAGAAACAGCCAACCTGCTGCCAATTGTTTACCTGCCAGAGTCAATCCTTTTTTCTTGGTTTCCAATTTTTATCCCCCTTTCCCTTTTGAAAAAATAGGGGAATCGGATTATCCTGATTCCCCATATTGAATAATTGAATATTTATCTAAGTTCTTAGATTATTCCTGCATAGCAAATACAGTTTCCTGCTCTGCTGCTGCAAGTGCTGCATCGATATCTTCTTCACCATTTACTACTGAGATAAGGTGGTTAGAAAGCTTTTCACGAAGTGTGTAATGATAATCATTCTGCTCGATTACTGGTACATTCTGTGTGTAAGCTACGATATCAGCATAAATTGCCTGGCCGTTGAAGTAATCAACACCTGCCTGGTATACATCAGACTTTGCTGCTGCTGCACATGTTCCGATAACACCGCCGTTAAGAAGAGCATTATCGTATGTAAGAGATGTTCCATCAGCTGCAGATCCACCACCAAATGTATATGCAAGGAATGCCTTTGCAAGCTCTGTATTTTGGCAGTTAGATGTGATGTAAAGTGATGAACCACCGTTTGAAGCGTATCCTGGCTTGCCTGTAAGAGTTGGAGCTGGTACGATTTCCCACTTACCTGCGTTAGACTCTACCTTCTTGATTGTAGGAATAATCCAGTTACCATTGTAAACACCTGCAACCATATCACCTACGATAGCCTGATCTGTGTAATCGCCCCAGTCATTTGCAAGGTAAAGAACACCTTCCTGAGCCATCTTAGCCTGAACTGTAAAGATGTCAACAAGTGTCTGGTTCTCTGTTACGTATGGCTGTCCATCCTTCCACTGTGAAACGCCTTCAGCCTGACACATCATGTAGAAGAAGTCATTTCCTGAACCATCCATGCAAAGAAGATACTTTCCTGTTGCTTCCTTAACCTTCTTACCAATCTCGATGAACTCATCCCATGTAATGTTCTGAACATCATCAAGTGTATAACCTGCTGCTGCAAGGTATTCAGTGTTGTATGCCATAATAGCAGTTCCTGCATCTACAGGGAATCCATAGTGAACACCATCTACTGTAGAGTAAGAAAGCTTCTCAGCACCAAGTCCATTCCAGTCAACACCTGCATCATCTACAGATACCCAAGCATCTGGATAGTTTACACAGAATTGCTGGAAATAGTGATCCTGGAAAAGTGTAATATCAGCAAGGTTGCTGAAATCTCCAGACTGACCTGCATTTGTTATAGCATTTTCAACATCTGACGACTGTGACTGTGTAATAATTTCAAGTTCAAACTCTGGATCAACTTCCTTATAGTCCTCAGCTGCAGCCTGCATAGCAGGAATGTTGAATGACTCATCCCAAGCCCAAAGTGTAAGCTTGTGTCCGCCTGCTTCCCCTTCTGTTGCTGCTGGTGCAGAACCAGTAGATCCATTTTCTGTTGTTGCTGCTCCTGAACCACAAGCTACCATTGATGTAGCCATAGCAGATACAAGAACAAGTGAAAGTAATTTTTTCTTCATTTTCATTCTCCTTCTCTGATGAAAAAATTTGACGCCAGTTTTTGTGCATGTTGCACAAATATAACCCCTTATTGCGCCTTTGATATTGTTATAATAAGCATCATCTGTTTATTTGTGGTATACATTTTTACGCAAAAAAATTGCAAATTCGACCATGTTGCTTTTTCTCATAGTCAAACTTGCAATAAATTTGAAACAAATTTAGTTTCCTACCAGCCTCTTTTAGCTGAGATTTTATAGGTTATAGTAGCCTCATCCAGTTTCGCTTCCTTCTTTTTCCACTGATACGGAGTCATTCCGGTAAGCTTTTTAAAATTGCGCATAAACGTTGAAGGAGTCTCATATCCCACGCGATAGCCCACCTCTTCCATGCTGTAGTTCTGGTTCTGAATCAATTCACAGGCTTTATTTATTCTGATCATATTTAAATAATCATTTGGCTTCATATTCATACCTTCTTCGAATATTCGCCTGAAATGACTTTCACTAAGACCACATACATCTGCAATTTCCGCCATTTTTAGTTCTCTGTCATAATTCATCTTGATGTAATCAACAGCATTTTTTATGTAGTCGTTATACTTTTTTTCATCTAAGGAATTTACTTCTGCCATTTGTTCCTGAAGCCTTAACAGCTCCACTACAAATGCTTTTATGTAGCCGTTTGCGCCTTCTCTGAAATATCTGCCCTTGGTGTCATATTCGTAGATTATTCCTTTTATCAAATTAGCAATGGTTTTATTTGAAGAAGCCTGTATGAACAATCCTCTTGAGTTTACTCTTTTAATAATGTCTTCTGGGAGATGTCGTCTAAATTGCATCTCATTTCTGATAAAAGTATTTATATCAAGGTACAACCAGTCCCACTTGCATATGGTGTCATCCGTAGTAGATACCGTTGAGTGCGGTATATTCTCTGGAACTATGGTTATCTCCTGGCCTCTGTATTTATAATCTTCATAATCTATAGTTACTTTCCCATCACCCCAGTGACATACACCGATTTCCATAAAATTATGGAAGTGCAACAAGCCCTCTATATCGGGCTTATAGTTGCGCTCCCATTCTTCTCCTGTCAAAACAAATCCATATAAATCCTGAGGCATATCGTAGTATCTATACTCTATCTGTCTTTTTGTTTTTGCCATATACTACTATTCCTGTTTTTTAATCAAACATAGCCTTCATGCCTTCTGCTGTATGAGCAATATCTTCTATCACAGCCTTTGCTTCATCTGCATATTCTTTGTTCTTTTCTGTCATTTCCTGGACCTGACTTGCAGATGCAGATACCTTTTCCGTAGCAGCAGACAACTGCTCTATATTGCTAACAATATGATTGTTAGAGATGGATAGCTCATTAATCTGTCCATCAATCTCATTAATATCACTGATAAGGCCCTTCATGTTTTGATTCAATTCTTCAAATGCTGTTGCAGCTTCAGCTATTCTCATGTTCTGCTGTTCAGAAGCCTCCATGGAGTTGGCAACCGTTTTTACTACAGCATCAGCATTATTATTTAGTTCATCTACAATATTTGTTATCTCTTCTGTAGACTTCTTGGTCTGTTCCGCAAGCTCTCTAATCTGATCCGCTACTACCGCAAAGCCTCTGCCGGCTTCACCTGCTCTTGCAGACTCAATAGATGCATTTAAAGCCAAGAGGTTGGTCTGACTAGATATATCAAGGATAATGGAAGTAATCTCTGCAACTTCCTTTGTCTTATCACGAAGCTTAATCATTGAGCTGTTAACCTCATGATTGGTCTGAGCTATCTCAACCGACATATTTTTCAAATCATTCATGGCAACGATATTTTGCTGAATATTATGATCTGAGGCAATAGCGATCTCTACCATCTGCTTAGACTTGGCAGCCGTCTCTGTTATGGAATTTTGTATCATTTGCGTCATGGAATTCTGCTCTTGAATACTTGCAGAAGTTGTAGAAGCCGCATCTGATATTTCCTGCATGCTATGAGCTACATTTTCAGATGACACTGCTAATTCATCCATAATTTCTTTGCTATGCTCTGTCTTTTCATCTACTTCGATGGTTGTTTTCATTACTCCATCAAGTACTCTTTTCTGCTGCTCACCCTGCTCAGCAGTCAGACCGCCTGTATCATCTGAAAACGCCTGATTGATAGAGCCACACCTATATATACAAAACATTACCGCTGGCACACAAATCCATACAAAAAGACTATCGATATTCATGTTTGTAATCATGCCTGTTGTAACACGAAATACATTGATAATTATGAACTCCACAAAGTAAATAATGCTGAACTTCTTCATGGTTTTAGCATCATTAAATGGAATCATGGCAACTAATACTGCCAATAATGCATAGAATACAAACTGTGCATTAGTAGACATTCCCAACCCACAGAATATAACCACAAACTCCCAGGCAATTACTACTCTAAACTTATCTGTGTGGCCTATTTTAGGATTCTTTCTAAGAATAATATTTGCTATAAACATAATAGCCAATACTATCATTTCAGCTACTACAACAGGTTTATTAATTGGATCCGTTGTATTGGTAATCTTAAGCCCATAAAAGGCAAAACATAATGCCCACAAAATGTATGTGAAAATAGAATATAGATGATTCATTCTCTTCATACGTTCTGTTGGATCGCTATAAAGAAATTTTGGTCTGTTATTATCACTACTAGCCATACTAACCCCACCTTTCCGAAACTACACTAAGGTAAATATACCCCTTTTGTTTCAGAAAAAACAGATACTTGGCGGTTTTTTCACGTAATTTTCGCAAAATTGACTACTTTGGCGGTTTTTGATGTTCCATTATCCTGCCACTAATACCATCAAAGGCAAAGTTATAATGCAAAATACTGTAGCTAATAGTACAGCATTTGCCGATAGTTCCTGTTCACAGCCATGAATCTCTGCCATGGATAGTACAATGGCAGCTGTTGGAGTAGCACTTAACACGAGAATACTTACTCTAAAGGTATTATCAAAGACAGGAATCAGACTTACACATCCATAGGCCAATAACGGAAATACAACCAGCTTGAGCATACTTGAAGCGTACACAAAAGGCCTTACAAATACTTTTTTCAAGTCTGATGCTGCAAGTCTCATACCCAGTACTATCATACATATCGGTGTTGTCATTTTCCCAAGCAGCCATATGCCCTCTGTCATTATTTGTGGCATATTCAAGTCAATAATATAAAAAGGAAGCGCTATTAGTATGGCTATTGTTGTTGGATTTTTTACCATGGCTCCCATCGAAATGTATTTCTTATCCTTGGTAAGCATAAATACGCCCATAGTAAATACGATAAGATTCATACTCATTACATATATTGAACTATAACCTGCTACTATAGGTTCTTCTGGAAAAATGGAAGTTACAAGAGGAAGTCCTAAGAACCCAACATTTCCCAATGTTGCTCCTAATATCAAAATTCTGTATCTGGCTTCTTCTAATTTTTTCCTGAAGATAAGATATAGTACTCCAAAAAATAGAGCCTGAACAAAAAATGATGCTAAAAAGAACTCTAACAAAGACATTGCATTGCTTACCGTAAAATCCATATTTATAAAGGCATTAATTACCATACATGGACCGCAGATATATATCAATAGAGATGACATGGTTTTTGCATGATCTATATCTCCAAGCTTAAGCCTAATAAGTGAAAAGCCAACTATCATATATATAAGCATTGTAGCAACTGTTCTTAAAACTATGTAAAACTCCATTTTAGGCCCTTTCTTAACTAAAATACTGTAATACTATTGCATTAAACGTATCATAAGTCAAATATAAGCCTATAAAACCATATCAAATAACTGATTCTTATCAATCATCGCCATACCACCATATTCTGTTACGTCAGAAAGATAATTATAGATACTGTTCAATAGTGCCTGACATTCCGGATATGCTTGTTTTTCCTTCAATCCCATGGTTGATACCAATAGATATCCATTTTCTACTCTGCATTCAAAGAGTTGTGCCATATGCCTTAGCTCATCTATACTGTCTAGCTCCTGAATTATTGGCTCTATATTATCAGGTATTACAACACACCTACCCACAGCCATTGGCCACCATTGATAGTTTGTATGATACTCTGTAGGAAAATCCTTAAATATTGGATGTTCCACATTAATGAGCTGCCCCATTGCTCCCTCCTGTGTCAAAAACGTCCTCTTTGACCAGAAATCCGTAGTGAAATGACACAAGATAGAATGCGGCAAGGCTTCTTTTGTTGCGCAGGGAGTAAAAAATACTTTCCCTCCTTGTTGTAATATTTCCAGTGCTTTTTCATCAATAATAGATGTCTCATATACGTCCTTTGGCAATTTGGATTCAACAGGCACATATACCCATACAGAATATGTATTTTCATTGTTCTTATAGCTTACTATGATATCAACCCTCTTATTTTCTCTAATTTCTGAAAAATCACGATGAACATGATCTATCAATTGCTTTTGGCCATCAATTACTACAACAACATCCGCATCCAGACATTCACTTGTGAGATAAGTATATTTTTCCAGCATAAGTATTGGATGCTCTTTACAAAAAAATTCTTTAAATCTTTTCGGATTGGCAAAATCGTACGGTTTTTTCTTAAGATTGCCATCCATCATCCCTACCAAAGCTGTGCCCTGGCCTGTAAAATCCTGAAGACCTAAAAGAGATATTCCGGAAAAACCTGGTGTAAGCATGGCAAGCTCTACTTCCTTTTTATATGCTAAAAGTGCCAGCTCTCCTGTAGCTTTTACCATGGTTTGCCACTTTTTTTCTGGTATTTTTCTTTGCCTTGATAATTCCTTAACGCATGCTATGTTATCTGCTCTGGTGACACCTTTATAATCTGCTATTTGGTTAAAATCAGGCAGAATCTCAAACTGCCCTACCTCAAATCCAAATACAGGGATGTTACTATTTTTCCTGATACATGCCATTGCTTTTCCATAATCTCTGGTATTATTGGGATATTCTGTATTAATGCAACCCCCGAGATTTATAGAACTGACTCCTTGTACCTTTGTACCTTCTTCTGCAGCAAAAGTTCCTCTCAGTTCATAATTTAGATACTTTGATGCTGTATAAAAATCACTGTATTCATCTATTCCTTTTTCGCCGTACCAGCAGTTAGACCCTATGGCATACAGTTTGGTGCTGTCTATACTTTTTGCAAGTTCAATAAGTTTGCCCATTCTCTTATACCCAAGCTTTGAACAACTAAGCTCGTTACCCAGAGTAAGGGCTACAAAGGAAGGATGCTTGCCATACTGGCGAAGAATTCTTATCAACTCGTTTTCATAGTAAGAATATGCTATATCCGTTTCAAAAGCTGTCTCATGATTCCAGCAACTAAGTTCAGGCTGAAGCATTATTCCAAGTTCATCTGCCGCAAAAAATGCCGCTTCAGGAGGAGTGTGGGAGTGAAATCGTACATAATTTACCCCATATTCCTTATATACACAAAGCGTTCCTATCCATTCTTCCTTGGTCATAGGTTCGTAACCTGTGTCTGGAAATAGCCCACAACAGGTTTCACTACGTAAAAATATAGGTTTGTCATTAAGAGTAATTAAACCCTCAGCATTAGCTCCAAACTTCCTATTTCCAAAACATATATTAATCTCATCCAGTATCCTTTTTTTATCACTTATTATTATCTTTCCTTCATACACCCTGCCATCATATTCTCCCCATTCTTGGAATACAATATCTGCCACGTTATAAGATTTAGTTACGCAATTAACTCCTTTTTGTAACGAAACATCCTGTTCTAGAATTAAATATTGACTATCAACCCTACAACTTAATGTCACATTTGTCCCTTTGGATGAGTTGATTATAGTTTCAACCACAATATTATCCTCCAATACGGTGATTTTTGCTGTATCTATATAGGCATAAGCCTTTTCTTCTATCATCATCTTCCCTAAAAGCCCATTGTAATTGGTCTGAGTCTCATCAGTGGAGGCAGATGAAGCTATAATATCCTCTGCAGGCCAGCCTTCATAACTGTTATCAGATATAATTCTAATTTGATTATTCCCCGTTAGTCTGTCTGTTACATCCCACATACTAATAGTTGTTATATTTAGCGGATAAACAGGGTCGACAATTTGATTATCAATGTATAAATCAAGCTTTTTAGCCCTTTCTATACTTAGGATTGCTCTATTTCCTTTTTCCACTGTAAAATCAATTTTTCGTGTGAAAACCGCTTTTCCAACATAGGTATTTACTCTTCTTAGCCTAGTTTTGGACGATGCTTCTTCAAATCCATAGCCATTTGTATCCATTGTCCCTGGGAATACTGCTTCTCCCCAACCTTCGATATCCCATTTTCCACTTAAATCATATCGTTTCATCTTTTCTCCCGCCTCGTGTGACATATGACATCCATGATTATTTATAGTATCCTTTTTCAACTATAGCCAACCCACTTATTTCATGGGCAATTGTATTATATTGCCAAGTCAACTATCGTTGGCTGGTTGCTTTTTCTCATCATTTACCTGTTATTTCAGCTCAAAAATATATATATTATTAGAGTAATTCTCTGTTTTCAAAAAAACAAACCATTCCGTTCATAATATATGTCAGATTCGAACATTTATTACATAAAAAATCCTTAGGATTGCTCCTAAGGATTTTATTGAATCAATATTATTAAATTAAAGGCTATACAACAGCCTTAATATATAAAGATGGGTCGTAGTATAGATCGCAAAAGCCTCCATTTTCAAGCTGTACAAGAGGTCTTGTCAGGTCATTTGAGTTTATCATTAAAACTTTTCCCTTATGTCCGTTAGATAATAGCACTCCTGCTCCTACATACGACATTACTATCCTGTTTAAAAATACCATTAAGAAGTCTGGATTATACAATGAGAAACGCCCTCTAAGAAAATCTGCTATTACTTCGAAAGGACAGATTCCTGCTCTGTAACATCTGTCAGCAGTCATTGCATCATATACATCTGCTAAAGATACAAGCTGGGCTGAAATCGGTATTTCATCACCCTTAAGACCATCCGGATATCCTCTTCCGTCATATCTTTCATGGTGATGTCTGCAGATTTCCTTACTCAGCTGTGCATAATCATCCTCCCAGATGCCGCTTATGTTGCCAAGCATTTCATATCCTCTTGTAGTATGGCTCTTCATGTAATCAAACTCTTCGCTTGTAAGCTTTCCGGGCTTCATGAGAATACTGTCAGGAATTGCAATCTTGCCCACATCGTGCAGTACACTTGCCTCGGCAATATGCTCAACCTTTTCTGCTGTCAGTCCGTACTCGGGGAACTCCTTCATAAGAATACGGGCAAGAATCAGTGTGTATCCCTTAACTCTCTGAATATGCTCTCCGCTTTCAAGGCTTCGGTTCTCAACGACGGTACCGAGAATTTCAATCATCTGGCCGTTCTTCTGCTTTAACTGGTTAGCCTGAATTTTAAGAGCCTGATACTGCTTCATTAAAGTCTCGCTCTGCTTTTGAACCTTTTCCTCAAGCTGATTCTTAAGAGCAAACAGCTCTGCTGTATTTCTTGTACGGTTACGGATAATGGCATTGTCAAAGGGCTTGCGAATAAAGTCCGATACACCGTATTCAAAGCACTTCTTCTCTGTCTGGACTGAGCTTTCACCGCTTATTATGAGAACAGGAACCTTATCAAGAAGATTCATTTCCTTCATTTTCTCAAGAACACCGAAGCCATCCATTTCAGGCATAATAAGATCAAGAAGTACAGCAGCTGTTTCGTTTCCTCTCTTTTCAAGGAATTCCAGTGCCTGCTTTCCGTTTTCTGCCTCATGAATAGCGTATTCATCACAAAGAATCTCTGCTAAAATCTCTCTGTTCAGCTCTTCATCGTCAACAACAAGTATGTTTTTCATTTGCGTCTGCATTTAATTATCCTCTCCTGCCACTATTTTATAACGGCCTTACGTTTATTTTAACCCCTGTCATACTGACAATTATTCCTGCTGCATTTATTGAATGCCACAGCTGCCCTGCAAGGAATACTTCAACGCCCTCAAATATTTCCTGCTTAACTATCAGTACTGCACTTCTTGACTTTTTAATCAGCTCCATAATCTGACTGTGTCTTTTGTCAAGATATTTCATTTCTTCTTCTTTTGTATATATGGCATTTTCAATTTTTATGAAAATCGGCATTTTGTTTCTCTGCTCGGGCCGGTAATCATTTTCCATTTTTAGCTTCTGATCCTTAAGAAGCTTTAACTGGTATAAGCATGACTCCTGCTGCTTTTTAATCTCAAGAAGATCCTTTTCCCTGTATGATACAGTACCTGCCTTGATGCATGTTGCCATGTTCATCGGATTGCCGAGAGTCTTAGTTACAATATTGCCTTTAGCTCTTACGATACCGCCGGTAATTCTTCCCTTCTCACCAAGTACATAGACATTCTCTCCTGCCTCAACATC
>JABUSV010000189.1 GCA_021442555.1 Pseudobutyrivibrio sp.
GGAGCAGCACAAGGTGGTGGTGCTTCTCATAATGATGGTTATCGCCGCAGCCCTTGAGGTGGCAGGTGTAGGACTTATGGTACCTCTCATGACAGCCATTGTAGATCCAGGCTGCATCAGCACCAACAGTGTTATTGCCATGTTTTGTGGAATAACTGGTATAACAGGCTATCAGACCTTTGTGCTGATATGCGTGTTGGCCCTTATCGTTATCTATGTGGTAAAGGACAGCTATATTATCTGGGAGACCAAGGTTCTTAACAGATTCATTTATGGGCTGAGATACGGTGCTCAGTGCAAGATATATGACGCGTATATGCGTCGTTCCTATGAGTTCTATCTGGGGGCTTCCAGTGGTGAGGTATACAGAGTAGTAACCAACGATGTGACTCAGACCTATAGTCTGCTTACAGCCATGCTCAACCTTGTCAGTGAGTCCATAGTAGCTGTTGCAATGATTGTTACAGTGTTTGTCATCAATCCACTTATGACAATACTTGTTGCTGTAGCCATGGGTATTACCTCAGGACTGATACTGATATTTATTCGTCCTCAGATGAAAAATGCAGGTAACACTAACAGAAAATACAGTGCTCTTTTTAACACCTGGATGAACCAGTCCATTACTGGAATCAAAGAAATAAAGGTTAGTAATACAGAAGAGTTTTTTAAAGATACATTTAATAATTATGGCGCGAGGCTTGTAGAAGCCCAACGCAAGAACGAGGTATGGAGTCTTATTCCCCGTCTCATAATCGAGATGGTGGCAGTGTGCTCAGCTCTTGGTATTGTGGCAGGGCTTATAGTCAGCGGCTACTCCATGCAGACACTGGTTCCTGCTATGAGTGCTTTTGCAATGGCAGCTGTAAAGCTGTTGCCCAGCGCCAACCGTATAGTTACAGCCATGAACACTATCTCATATACAGAGCCTGCTCTGGACAGACTGGTGTCTGAGATGGCAGAGCTGGATGAAAAGATAGCTCAGGCTGGAGACAGTGTTGTTACCAGGACAAATACAGCTGATAGTGACTCACATATACGACCTAAAAATGCTGTGTCACTATCTGGCATTACATATGCATATCCAAATGCACCGACCAATGTACTTACAGATGCTGACATGGAGATACCGGTGGGACAGTCGGTAGGTATCGTAGGAGCATCAGGTGCAGGTAAGACTACAGCAGTGGATATATTATTAGGATTACTTACTCCACAAAAGGGACAGGTGCTGTCTGATGGAGTTGATATACAGTCGGATTACAGTGGATGGCTCAAGTGCCTGGCATATATTCCTCAGATGATATTTCTGACAGATGATACCATAAGAGCCAACGTGGCTTTTGGTATAGATCCTGCCAAGGTAGATGATGAGCAGGTATGGAGAGCCTTGGAACAGGCTCAGCTGGCTGATTTTGTAAGGACACTGCCTGATGGTCTTGATAACCGTATCGGCGAGAGAGGTGTCAGATTATCTGGAGGACAGCGTCAGCGTATAGGTGTTGCCAGAGCTCTGTACCTAGACCCGGAGATTCTTGTGTTTGATGAGGCGACCTCAGCTCTTGATAACGACACAGAGGCAGCCATTATGGAGTCCATCAATGCTTTGCATGGCTCCAAGACACTTATTATTATTGCCCACAGACTTACCACTATCGAGGGATGTGATATGGTATATCGCGTTGGGGATGGCAAGATTGTAAGAGAGAGATAAGATGCTGGTATCAGTTATTATTCCTGTATATAACGGCGGCAAATACATAGAAGAGGCTCTTAAGAGTATATCCGGTCAGACCTACGAGGATTTGGAGATTATCGTAGTATATGACAGATCTGATGACGATACTTTGGATAAGATACACTCTGCCATGGATATAGATGACAGAATCAGACTGTTGGAATTTGATGGACTGCACAGCGTGGCCAAGAGTCTTAACGAGGGACTAAAGGCAGCTACAGGAGATTATATAGTCCGCATGGATGCAGATGATATAGCTGTAGATTACAGAATAGAACATCAGATAGCATACATGTTATCACATCCTGATGTAGCAATATGTGGTTCTGGATTCAGATATATAGTAGATGATGAGATAAAGACAGAGGAATATTATCCACTGGAGAGTACAGCAGATATCAGAATGGGACTTATGCTAAGGTCTCAGTTTAATCATCCTACAGTGATGTTAAATGCAAAACTAATAAAAGAAGACTTACACTATAATGAGGAATATCGAGCAGAAGATTATGACTTGTGGAGCAGAATTGCTTTTAAAAATGAGGTGGTAAATCTGCATGAGGTGCTTCTCAACTACAGACTGTTAGATAACAGCGCTACTACAAGATACGCAGATTCCATGCATCAGGATAAGGCCAGAATACAGAGGTCTAATTATGCAAGGCTTGGAATAGACATACATATAGATGAAGATATGATGCTGGGAGCAAGCAGCGTAGAGGAGTTAGAAGCCTGGGAAGCATGCCTGGCTCAGGCTGCAGATATAATACAGCCTTCCTACCAGTGCTACAGGCAGCTGATATATCAACTCTATAATGCCACATCGCAAAAACTTAAAGTATCATTTAATAACGACGTCAGATTCTCAAAGAGCTTTCATAAGCTTATAGAAGATAACAACTGGCAGCATAATATAACCCTGAGGTCATATCTTAGATACTTAGGGAAAATGATTAAATACAAAGTAGGATAATCTATGGGCTTAAAATTCGAGGACAACTGCACAATGGTAATAAGCACCTGTGATGCTTATGAGGATTTGTGGGATCCTTTTTTTAAGATTCTGGCCTATACCTGGCCTGATATTGATATTCCAGTGGTGCTTAACACTGAGCATAAGACCTATTGCACAGAGAATATCAGCAAGCTTAGGGTTCACAACCAGAAGGGTGAGGGTGAATTGTCCTGGAGCAAGCGCCTCAAGGATACCTTGGAGGACATTGACAGTAAATACATCATATTTATGCTGGATGATTTTTTTGCCAAATCACCTATAGATGTGGCCAGGATTAGACAATGCTTCGAATGGATGGAAGCTGATAAGAGGGTTGCAGTATTCTCATTTATGCAGACCAAAAGAGAAGGCAACAAGCCAAGCAAGATGTATGAAGGGTTTGAGAAGCGCCCAAGATGCGGGGACTATATCTACAACTGTCAGGCAGCATTGTGGAACAGACAGTGTCTTATAGATGCGCTGGCAGACAACGAGAACCCATGGCAATGGGAACTTTTGGGGTCCTATAGAGCCTACAGAGATTTCGGGCATGACTATTATTCTCTTATGCCAGAGAGTGGATATGTCATAGATTACATAGATTTTATCAGAGGAAGAGCCTTAGGAGGACTTCCTGTGTGCAGAGGCAGATGGTATATGGATTGTGTGGCACCTATTTTTGACAAATACGGGGTGCAGGTAGACTACAGCATCAGAGGTGAGATTACTGCCGATGAGATAGTACCAGCACAGGAATCCATCGATGGTGCCCAAAGCCTGAGGCATATGGCAGGCAGACCATATCATTATCTGAGACGAAGAGTGGAGAATATAATACACATTATAAAGGGATACTAGAATGAAAAAGATTATACTTATCAATTCCATGACGCAGCTTATCGTGGCTGTTGCAATCAGAGAAAAAATGTATATGACAGACGAGGTGGACCTAATTGTTGCATCAAGAGGTGGCTTGGAAAAAGCCAACTTAGCCCCTCTCAATGATGTTTTTGATCATATATACAAGGCTGATTATGCTCCAACCAAGGCCAACAGAGCTGTAGCAGATTACTGGAATACGGTCAGTCTCATGTCTCCTGATAAGTATTTGAAAAAGGTACTGGGATACAACTTTGAGCAGGATTATGATGATATCTTTTTCTGGAATCCAACCATGGTAGCTTTTACTATCATAAGAAGCGGATTAAAAAAGAAAAAGCCTCTTACGATACATCTTTTTGCAGACAGTCTGGCAGGGTGCTACACAGATTATCCTGTGCATCATCTTAACTATAAGAAAAAGTGGATGAACGACTACAACAAGAGCAAATACGGCCTGGATTATGTGAGAAATCTCCACTATGACTATTACATCTGGAAAAAGGATCTTCATTATGGGGAGATACCAGGCCTTGAACTGGTGGAGATACCACAGCTTGACCCAAACGACAGTCATATAATGGATATATTAAACGACTGCTTCAACTATAATGAGGTGGAGATTCCTGAGAAGTATATATACCTGGACCGCCCATTTGAGGATGGCTGGGATGAAGCAAGACAGGTGAAGATGTTGGATGCTCTGGCGGCCAAGGTTGGAGCTGAAAACATTGCCATCAAAAAACATCCAAGGTCACCTGGTGTATATGAGGGATACAGAGTAATCAAAGAGTCCTTTCCATGGGAGCTTTATAGAGCCAACAACCCTGATAAGGAGCACGTGCTTATAACAAGTCATTCGGCAGTTACATTGATGCCATATCTTATATTTGGTATCAAGCAGACCATATATTATCTGGGCTCAGAGGATTACAATCGTAACGTACCAACCAACAATTTTTATGAGACATACAAGCAGTTCGAGAAGCGTCAGGCACAGATTCAGACCATGATCGATATTGACGAGGATATGTCACAGATATAGTTATGAAAGTAAAAAGAATAGTAATCGATACCTTAGAAAAGAATAATATTCATCTGACCAAAGGCAAGTTAGATTTTTTTACTTACAGCCTCAGACCAAAATATGCAGATAACATAGCCATGGCTCCATACGGCCAAAACAGAGATGTTGCCATCGTTATTCAGGGACCTGTAAAGTATGAGGACGACTTTACTTTGGAGTCTATCAAGCTGTATAAGAAGATGTTTCCAGACAGCGAGGTTATTCTTGCTACCTGGGACAACGAGTCCCCTGAGATGCTACAAAAGGCCAAGGAATATGGTGCTATTATAAGCCTGTCTGATTATGAGGGCTTGGGAGAACTGAAAAATTCTCCTGTTAACCTGCAGATGACCAACACATTGGCTGGCATGAAGATAGCAGCTGACCTGGGTGTAAAATATATAGCAAAGACCAGAACAGACCAGAGAATATATTGTCCGAAGGCCTGGAAACTGTGCAAAAAGATGCTTGATATGTTTCCACTGGAGGCAAAGACTCCTGATGGGGCTTCCTATGTACCACAGGGCAGAGTAATAGCATCCAGTCTTGGAACCTTTTCTAACAGACTCTACAATGTATCGGACCTGTTTTTGTTTGGCTATGCCAAGGATATGGTACAATATTTCTCATGTCCTTATGATGAGCGGGACTACAGAGAGATAGAACAGATCAAGCATGAATGCGATGAGACAGGGGATGCCTTTACCTACAGTAAAACCAGAAGCGGTGAGATATATTTTTCTACTGCATATCTGGAATCCTGCGGTATAGAGCTTGATTGGACCATGGACCACAGTCTTGAGATGATAAAAGACAGATTTATAATCATCGACCAGGAGACAATAGATCTGTATTGGGCCAAGTACGGAGACAAGGAGTACAAATGGCGCAAGTACAGAGATAACGAGCGCGCGCTGACTCAGCTGACCTTTAGTGACTGGCTGATTAAACAATAATTACAACATGAACAAGATTAAAGAGAGTATCACTAATAATTTAATATTCTACAAGGTTACTGCCCTGGCATTTTTTGCCCAGTACCTGATATATGGCATATTTTTGAACGATTCATATATCTCAGATAACATAGGCTCTGAGGCGGCCTGGACCTGTGCTCCACCACCTGCCAGTCTGGCATATTATTTTGGTCAGGGAAGAGGCATGACATTTTTCCATGACCTGCTGTTGTACAACATGAGTGCAAAGCTTGGTTACAACAGACTGCACAATGTATGGCCAATAACTCTTATGATGTATATATTTATGGCCTTTGCAGTGGGAATATTCTATGTAACCCTTAGCAAATATTTCAAGAAAAGAGAAGGAATCAACTGGTTTCTTTTTATCATATTACTGGTTGGAATAATCAATCCGTTTTTTACAGAGTTTTACGGATATTATGCCATAGAGACAGCTTCGGCATTGTGGTGCGTGGCAATCTCCATAAGTTATTTTGCCAGAAAAAAATACATTCCATGCTTTATTTGGCTGTTTGTGTCAGAGTGCACCTACCAGAACATGTTTGAAGCATTTTTTATATGGGCTCTGATAATTGTGATGTTAGAGAGTGATTTTCACTTTAACCTCAGGTCATTTAAGAATTATGTGAATGCAGGAATTCTTGCAGTATTGTCACTGGTGGGCAATCTCTTAGGAACCAAGATAGCAATCTGGGCTACATACGGCTTTGATTATGATATGCTGGAACGCTATTCCACTGCTACTCCTGTGAAGCTGTATACAGCCACTGCAGCCATGGGTGTTGTCATAGAATCAAAGAAAATGTGGCTATTTGGCTTTAGCGTTGAAAGTCTCATCAGAAACCTGATTAATGCATTGGGTGCTGTATTTAAAAATGTGGAATATCCCAGCGGATGGTTCCTGATAATGGCAATCATTGCATGTGGTCTTATACTTGTTATTTTATTAAAAAATAAGCATACAATAGGTGATGTGTTGGGCAACGCCCTGGTACTCCTTGGCATGAACCTGACATTTCTTGCAATATATTTTACAGGTACTGCTGATTATTCGGGCAGGCTACTGTGGCCATTTTTTGTAAGTGCGGCTGGAAGCTGTCTGTTACTGTACAGACTGTTGGAGGACAGTACCACACCGAGATATATTCTGGCAGGAGTGGTGGCAATTAGTTGCCTGGTACTGGTGTATTTTACAGAGAGCTACTCGGCAGATTATTATATGCGTATGGCCATAGACAGCCAGGTTATAGGAACCATTCACTCAGAGATAGAGGAATATGAGGCCGAGTCTGGCAATGAGATAACCAAAATCAGCGTATATCATTCACCTGATATGGAATATACCAGCAAATATCTGATTAACGATTATCCTTTCAGGAGCTATTCATACAACTCCAAGACTTATTACAGATCCTGGGCGGATGTTAATCTTATCAATGTATTATATGATGAAAATTATGAGAGGCTCGTTGCTACTGAGGACGAAGCCAAGAAATATTTTGGGGAGGCTGAGTGGACAGAGTTTAATCCAAGTCAGCAGTTAGTGTTTGAAGGAGATACCTTATATTGGGCGAAGTACTAGTTAGAAAAACAATTGAATTAATCACTCCTTGTCATAACGAGAGGGACTGTATCTATCCTTTTTATGAGGAGGTCAGTAGAGTATTTACTCAGGAGTTACCTGACTATGATTTCATCATCACATACGTAGATGATGGAAGCTATGACGATACTCTTAGCATCATAAGACAGATAGCAGAGGAAAAGCCCCAAGGACAGATAAGATATATTGCCCTGTCTCGCAATTTTGGCAAGGAATCTGCCATGTATGCAGGACTGTCCCAGTGTGTAGGAGACTATGTGGTAGTGTTGGATTCTGATTTGCAGCATCCACCTTCACTGATACCAGAGATGCTTGATGCAGTGGCTAACGAAGGCTATGACTGTGCTACAGCCCGTCGCGTGTCCCGCAAGGGTGAGCCACCTTTTAGAAGCTTTTTATCAGCTACCTTTTATCATGTATTCAACAGAGTGACAGCTATCAATCTGGTTCCAGGCAGCACTGACTATCGTCTCATGACTAAAAAGGTAGTAAAGGCCGTACTTGCCATGCCAGAGACAGAGCGATTTACCAAGGGTATCTATTCCTGGATAGGCTTTAACAACAAGTGGATAGAGTATGTCAATGTAGAGCGTGCGGCAGGCAAGACCAAGTGGAGCATCAGGGGACTGGCCAGATATTCCTTCAACGGATTTTTTGCATTTGCCACAACACCACTTAGGGTGGCAACATATCTTGGCATGCTTATATGTCTTATAGACCTGATATACATCATCAAACTGATACCTGAGGCCATCACATATGGCAGAGTACCAGGGGGTACAGGTACTACCCAGCTTCTTGTAACAGCGGGTCTGGGAGGCCTCATAATATTCATTCTTGGTATCATAGGAGAATATGTGGCAAGAATCTATCTGGAGGTCAAGCGCAGACCTATATATCTGATAAAAGAGACGAATTTTGACGAGGAACAGTAATTAATGGCTAAAAACCTATATTTTTACATTGGAACAGAGGCAGAATTTATCAAGGTTTTCCCGGTAATCACAGAGGCTCAGGCCATGGGAGCAATCTGTCATATTATTGCATCTGGACAAAATGATCTGACAAAAAGCAGAATACTGGATTTTATAGAACTCAACGGCAAGTTCGTGGAGCTTAGCAAGGAAAGTGACATCAAAAAGACAGCCATGGGACTTCTTGGCTGGTATAGAGACACCAGAAAAAAGGCTCTTGGAATCATAAGAGAAGAGTTTGATGCTAAGGACATGAATGGGGCACCTTTTATTGTTCATGGAGATACGGTATCTACTCTCATGGGTGCATACATCGGCAGTAAATTAGGCTGTGTGGTATGTCATGTAGAGGCTGGACTTCGCTCTCACAATCTTCTCAATCCATTTCCAGAGGAAATCGACAGGATGTTAACCAGTCGCAAGGCAAGGATGCATTTTGCACCAGGAGATGAGCCAGCAGCAAACCTTGGCAAGGTCAGAGGAGAGGTTATAAACACCCAGTATAACACGATATTGGACAGCTTAAGAACCAGCCGAAGGATGCCTGTGCTTACCCCTGAGGTGGAGGCGCTTACAGCATCAGATTCCTCGCCTTATTTTGTGTTTGTAATGCACCGTCAGGAGAATCTGGCCAACTCAGATTTCTTCACAGAGACCTTGGACCGGGTCAAAGATAATGCATCCAGGATTCACTGCGTACTGATATTGCACAAGATTACAGAGGTAAAGTTGGAAGAGCTTGGTCTTCTTACAGAGCTTCAGGAGGATGACAGATTTACACTGCTTCCTCGAGTGGATTATTTTGATTTTATGAAGCTTCTTAATGGGGCAAAATACGTGATAACAGATGGTGGCAGCAACCAGGAGGAGCTCCACTATATGGGCAAGCCAACTCTTATTATGCGAAAAACTACTGAGCGCAACGAGGGCTTGGGCAGCAATGCCATGTTATTTGGCTCAGATCTGGAAAGGATACCATTTTTTGCCAAATACTATGAAAGTTATGAAATAGAACCTGTTGATGAGATGTATTCTCCAAGCAAGATGATTGCAGAAAGGCTCATAGGACATGAGTAAGCTCGTTATCAGATGGGATATTGATACCCACAAATGTATCAGAGACGGTGTGCCACTTTTACTTGATGTGGCAGAAAATTACCAGGTCCCATTTACTTTTTTTCTGAATACTGGACAGGCAGTTGCCTTTAAGGATTCCTTGAAAAGCATGCTAAAAATAGAGAATTCTCAGTCAGAAGCTGAGGAAGTACTTATGATGTCTGCAAGAAGCAAGTTTGGAAACAAGGATTACCTGGAGGCGGCTCTCAGAAATCCATCTCTTATGGAGTACAAGGATAATATCATCCGCCTGTACAACAGCTCCTGTGAGCTGGGGCTTCACGGAGGCAGAAATCATGCTCTGTGGCAAAAATATGCCAGCACCTGGACCAAGGATCAAGTGGCAGATGAGCTGTACTGGGCATTGGAAGAGATACGACATGTTATACCGGAGTACAAGGCTGCAGGTTTCTTATCCCCAGGATGGAATACTCCAGAGGGGCTTGACGAAGCCCTCAAATGGATAGGATTCACCTACTGCGCTGACTATAGACGCATGGGAGAATCAGAGCTCATAGACAACACCAGGGCAGTGCCTTTTGTTGGCACCAACCTGTTATACGAACCGGGAGCCGTAGCATTCTTAGAAGGCTCCAGAGTCAGAGGAATGTCTGACGATGACATATTACAGGCTGTCAGAGACAGCTTGATGAACAGGGAGATTACTGTAATGTATGACCACCCATATTACGGGGCCTGCACAGAGATCGAATTGGTTAAAAAGATTGTGGAGATGGCTCTTGATATGGGGGTAGAGATGACGACTCTAGCCTCCCTCTTAGAGGGAGGTGTCAGCGAAGCTGACGGAGGGAGAATATGAACCCAACATTCACAGTAATCATGCCTACCTACAACTCCGCCTCCACTATAGAGGAAAGCCTTAAGAGCATCCGACGCCAAAAGGGCTATAATCCTTCTGAGGTAGAGATATTAGTTGTAGACGGTGGCAGTACAGATAACACAATAGAGATAGCAAAAAGCTATGGAGCCAGGATAATTGACAATCCAAGGCGTCTTCCAGAGTTTGCCAAGAACATCGGCTTTGATGCAGCCCATGGCAGATATGGTCTGTTGTTAGATTCTGATGAGAGTCTTAAGACAGATAACATTTTTTCGGATGTGCAGCATACCTTTGAGAATCACAGTGATGTAAAAAACATCATGTACACAGGAGCGCCTGCATATCCAGGGTCCAATGCCGCTACCAGATATTTGTGCAGGGTTGCAGACCCGTTTTCCAACTTTGTATATTATCATTTCAGTGAATACGATTATATCAAGGCCTACACCAGGCTTTTTAAATATGAGAAGATAGACACCGGCTACAAGTTTGATCTAAGAGAGGCAGACTTTTATCCCCTGTCAGACGGCAGCTTTTTTGATTTTGAGTGTGCAAGGATGCTCAAAAAGAAGCATCAGTTAGAGGATATTACTACAGATATATTTGCCATCATGGTGGACTATACAGGATATTGTGTATTCTTAGAGGATGGATATATATATCACGACCAGAGAGTCACGGGCAAAAAGATACTGAGCAAGATGAGATGGAGAATCAAGAACAATCTGTTTTCTGATGAGTGCGTAGGCTATGCCACAAGAGAACAGAAGCAATCGGGAATCTCCAAGAGAAAATATCTGTTTATCCTGTACTGTATTACTATCGTACCTGTGATAATCAAAGCAATCTATCTGGCAATCACAGAACGCGATGTCTGTATGCTGATGGATATATTTTATACGGAGGCTACTTTTGTCATGATTTGCTGGTATATGCTTATGAAGCTGCTTCACATACCAGTAAGGATGGACACCAGCTACGGCAAATAATTATGGCTTTAATAGATGTAATAATACCTGTCTACAACGACAGAGATTATATAAAAAGAACAGTAGATTCCATAAAGAACCAGACTATAATTGAGCCCCGCACTCAAAGGGAGGGAGCAAAAAGCGCAAGAGCATGTTCGGGTGATATCACCATCACCCTGATTGACGACTGCTCTACAGATGGCACCTCTAAGCTTTGTGATACATTGGCTCTTCTTGGAGGCATCAATGTAATCCACAATGAGACCAACCTCGGTGTCTCAGCTTCAAGAGAGGTGGGAGTAAGAGCTACTAAGAGCAGATGGGTGTTCTTTATCGACCATGATGATGTGATAAAAGAGGACTGCTTTGAGCATCTTTTAGCAATGGCTGAGGGTGTTACAGAGCCTGCAGTGCTTTGCATCAGAGGCGAAGAGAGAGAAGGCAAAGAAGTAGATTTTCCTACCTGGAAGGGTCAGGGGGATGGCAGCATAACGGTCATGACAGGACATGATGCAAACCTTAGGATTCTCACAGAAGAAGAGGACTTTGGATATATAGGTTCACTGTGGGGCAAGCTGATTGACCGTAGGATTATAGATATTATATTGGAGGAGACAGCGTGCTACAAAGACACTATAAGGAGCATGTATCTGGAGGATGCCCTTTGTATGCCAATCCTGTTTCACAATGCAGCTGTAGTCAAGGTAGATAATTATTTCTGTCATATTCACAGACGCCTTGAGAACAGTCTTAGCATATCCCTAAAGCCTGGATATTATATGTACGACTGGGTCAGAGCCACAGAGGTGGTGGTAGGATATCTCAGGGAGCATGGCTATGAAAAGCTATGGAAATACAGCCTGCTTGGGATGTTTCAGACAGCCTGTAGCGTATGGTATCGTTCTTGGAACTATGAGACAGATGATGATAAGAAAACAAGCTACGACGCCTATGTCACAGAGCTTTTTAACAGATATTATGAGTCCTTTCTTGCTACCGTTCCAAAGGGGGTTGGAGAGAAGGTCAAGTACCTAAGCATTAGCAGATTTGCCCAGGATAGGTTAAAATGGAACAGAACCATAGGCAAGCTGTGGTTTGAGACTATATATAAGTTTCCACTATTAGCAAAAAAGATTAGATGATTCACATTATATTATGTACTTACAACGGAGCCAATTACATAAAGCGACAGTTAGATTCCATTCTCGCCCAGAGATATAGCGACTGGGTACTTCACGTATACGATGACGGTTCCTGTGATGGAACCCTTGACATAATCAAATCTTATAGCCCGCGACTGGGGGCCAAGATGAGGCTACACAAGGGGCAGATGATGGGAGATGCCAAGTCCAATTTCATTGGCGGAATCATGGATGCTGCCAGGATAATGAGGCAGGGCGATTACATGATGCTCTGTGACCAGGATGATGTGTGGCTCTTAGATAAGATACAGGTTACATTAGATGGCATGAACAAGTTAGAGTGGCTGGCATACGAGGATGGCATGGAAAAAGAGACTACACCTCTTTTGATATGTACTGATTCTGCTCTGGTAGATGAAAATGAGAATGTGATTTGCCCAAGCTTCATGGAAGACATGGGTTTTGACACCAGCAAATTGGAGTTTTCCCATTTTCTAATGGAAAACAAGGTCCAGGGGAGCACCTGTATGTTCAACAAAGCTCTGGCAGACAAGATTACTTTTATCCCGGAGCACATGGATATGCATGACTGGTGGCTGGCTCTTATTGCATCAGCCATGGGGCAGGTGGGATATATCAATCAGGCTACCATGCTGTACAGGCAGCACAGCGATGCAGTGACATCGGATAAGATGGGATTCTGGAAGGACTTAGGCTGGAAAATGGGTAATCTTTCCAAGCAAAAATATATAGTGTATGATAAGATACCCCAGGCACAGGAGCTGCTGGCACACTATCAGCTAAGTGATGAGGCTGTAAGGACTGCAGAGGCTTTTATAGCGCTGTCATCGGTAGGCTGGTTTGCCAGAAGAAAATATATCATGGACTATAATCTGTGGAAGTCGGGACTAATCAAAAATATAGGATTGCTAATATTGATATAATTATGAGAGTAAGTGTTATTTTACAAATGTATCATCCTAATTGGGATAAAATCAGGCTCACATTGGATTCTATTCTGTTACAGACAGGGATAGATTATGAGCTCATTGTTTCAGACGATGGGTCTGAGACGGATTATTTTGATGATATTAGAGATTATCTGAATAGTAGGGAGTATAAACATCCGCTAAAATTTGCCAAGTGTCTTAGCAATGTGGGCACTGTCAAGGCTCTTCACAATGCCCTGATGCAGCATGCCACAGGAGAATACATCAGATTCATATCTCCTGGAGATCTGTTACACGGCAATACTGCCCTTAGAGACTGGGTGAATTTTGCCAGGGAACAGGAAGCGGTGGTTGCCTTTACAGAGCTCATATACTATCAGATGAATGAATCAAAAGAGATTACACCTGTGCAGCAGTGGGTGTCACCTCAGTACAACAGGTACAAAAATCAGGCAGATTTTCTAAAGCACTATGTTATGTACAACGACGTAAGTATAGGCTTTGGTATACTATATAGAACTACAGAGCTGAAAAGGTATCTCTCAGCCTTTGTAGACAGAGTAAAATATGCTGAGGACAATGTGGCCCGTGTGATGATTTTTGCAGGAGAAAAGGCTGCATATTATCCTAAACCAACAGGACTGTATGAGGTAGATACAGGAATATCTACCAGTGATGTGTGGAGACAGCGCCTCATAAATGACTGGAACGCCAGCACGGCGGTTATGAGAAGGATGAATCCTGATGAAGGTTTGTACAACTACTTTTATCAGGCTAACAGATATAATTTTTCCAATAACATGATCAAAAAAGTGTTATCCTATATTTCAATGCCAGGTAAATTCATCTGGTATGTTTTGGACACAGTCAAACCACGCATGTCATGCATGGATATAGACATGGAGTATATTAATGAATTACGAGATTATTGATTTTCAACGTCATGGAGATGACAGGGGAATGCTGGTTGCCTTGGAAGAGGGGCATGAGATTCCTTTTGACATCAAGAGAGTGTATTACATCTATTATACTGGTCAGGGTGTGCGACGTGGCTATCATTCTCATCGCAGGTTGGAGCAGATTCTTATCT